>JAUNPQ010000043.1:13002-21292 GCA_030536615.1 Bacteroidales bacterium
GGCATAGGCTATGACATCCTCTATGCCACACAGAAGTCCCATTGTCGAGGTCATGCTTGTTGTGGCGGCGATATCCGCTCCCGGGGCAACCCCGTAATAAGGGTTGCCGCGGTAACCGCCGGCCATTATGTTGGCTACATGGCTGGCATGGGTCTCTGTCACTGTGTCAATTTCAAGAGCGGCGCCCGAGGTGTGTATGGACATTCCCGGCGCATAAAGACGGCGCTGTGCCCAGTACTCGGAATATTTTGACATCATGCCCACGCGGCCGTGGAATGCCGGATGATTGGGATCAAAGCCAATGTCGCAGAAACCTGTCACCACGCCTGTACCGTCATAGCCGTGAATCCGGTCCGTGCCCTGATGTACGGCATCAACGCCTGTCACGGCGCGGGCACGGTCAACGGAGGCACTGGCCTTTCGGGAGAGAGAAAGACGCGAGATGTAGGGTAAGCGTACAAACTCATCAATATGTTCCTTGGGAATGCATCCCAACGCCATGTTGTTGCGTGTATAATAGACTTTGCCGCCCAACGAGAGCAGTTCCTCAATGGCCTGATCAGAGTTGAATTCAAAAAGCAGGGGATAGTGCGTGGGGTCGGCGTCCGGGGCATCCTGCTGCGAGGATAGCCGACGGCTGTTCTTGTCTTTTTCAAGCGTGAGACGTGTCCGTACGTCAAGAGGAGAGCCGGCATATGTGTCCGGTGAAAAAGAGAAGAAAGCAACTATGAAGATAATTATGGCGCGTGTTGGGCAACGTTTCATAAATGGATACTGACTGGTGAGAGTATATAAGGCAAATATACGAATAAGTGAGCGCAATGACAAATTCATTTGAGCATTGCCGAACGGAAGTATATAGGCCGAAGGCAAATATACGAATAAAACCCGGATGGTCCAAACGGCCGTGGTACTGATGATTGAACCTGTCACGCTTTCTCTGACAGCTCAAGCCATCGCATCTCTTTCTCGTCGAGGATGCCAGAGAGCTGCGCATACCGTGCTGATAAATCCCGGATGTCGGCATCACCCGGACTTTCCTGTCCGTTGAATATGGCTTCGAGACCGGCTTTCTCAGCCGTCAGTTTTTCAATTTCCACGGTGAGAGCCTCAAACTCCCGGCGTTCCTTGAAAGTCATTTTGGGGGCGCGCTCTGTGCGTGGCTTGGCGGAGGGGGCGTTTCCGTTTCTGACAGCATCGGCAGAGGCCTGCTGACGGTTATGTTCGGTCAGGAAAGCGCGATATTCTGTGTAAGAGCCCGGAAAATCCCGGATTTCTCCGTCACCCTCCATCACAAACAGATGATTGACAATGCTGTCAAGGAAGAAGCGGTCATGGCTTATGACAATCACACATCCCTTGAACGCGGCAAGATATTCCTCAAGGATGCCCAGAGTCACAATGTCAAGGTCATTTGTCGGCTCGTCAAGAATAAGGAAATTGGGACGCCGCATGAGCACTGTGGCAAGATGCAGACGGCATAGCTCGCCGCCACTGAGTGTGTGTATGTATTTCTGCTGGTCAGGAACCGAGAAAAGAAAATGCTGCAGGAACTGCATGGGCGAGAGATGCACACCCTCGGACAGTTCAATGTCCTCAGCAAACTCCGTTACGGCGTCTATGACTTTTTTGTTTTTGTCAAATGATATCCCCTCCTGACTGTAATAACCGAATTTCACGGTTTCGCCCACATCGAAGTGTCCGCTGTCAGGCGTCACCGCGCCCATCAGCATTTTTATGAACGTGCTCTTGCCCACACCGTTGACGCCTACAATCCCGACTTTGTCATAGCGGGCAAAGATGTAGGAGAAATCTTTCAGGATAGTTTTGTCACCGTAGGCCTTGCTGATGTTGTGCGCCTCGAAAATTTTGTTGCCGATATAGGTTGAATCGCCGTTCAGACGCACATTGTTCTCAGACAGGTTGACTCGTGAGCGCTCCTTGAGGTCATAGAACTGGTTTATGCGGAAGCGTGCCTTGCCGGCGCGTGCCTGCGGCTGGCGGCTCATCCATTCCTGTTCTTTGCGTAGGGTGTTACGCACGCGGGCAAGTTCTGATGACATGGCTTCTATGCGTTCCTGACGGCGGCGCAGATAATAATCATAGTTGCCGTCATAGGTGAATACAGTCTCACGGTCAATCTCTATGATGCGGTTGCAGACACGGTCCAGAAAATAACGGTCATGGGTCACCATCAGCACGGCCATGCGGGTGCGGCGCAGATAGTTTTCAAGCCATTCAACCGTCTTGAGGTCAAGATGGTTTGTTGGCTCGTCAAGAATAAGCAGATTCGGCTTGCCGGATATTGCCGCGGCAAGGGCAATGCGTTTGCGCTGACCGCCTGACATGCGTTCCACAGGTTGCTCCAAGTCTTTTATGTCCATCTGCGTGAGCAGACGTATGAACTCTGTCCGGCATTCTTCGTCGTTTATTGCGTCGGCAAGGGATTGAGGAGTCGCGCCCTCGTCAAAATGCGGATGTTGCGGCAGATATCCGGTGCGTGTGGTGCTGTTGAAAGTTATTCTGCCGCTGTCCGGACTTTCCTGACCGGCTATTATGCGCAGAAGGGTGGATTTGCCGGTGCCGTTTTTGGCGATGAGTCCTATTTTGTCCCCTTCATTGACTGTGAATGAGATTTCACTGAAGAGCATCCGGACCCCGAAACTTTTGCTGAGATTGTCTATTTGCAGAAGGTTGTTCATGGTGCAAAGGTAGTGATTTGGACGGTGCCTCACAACAAAATTGTCAATGATGCGGATGCTCTCGCCAAAAATCATTAACTTTGTCGGTTAAAAGGAACCAATCAGATGCGCTGTAGCTCCATATTACATACATTGTGTGCCATGTTGCTGATTTTTACGGCCTCGTGTGCCAATGACGGCCATGTTGTGTCCACAGACAGCGGCACAATCTCCATTGTGCCTGAACTGAGCGGAGACATAGCCATGGCTGACGGCTCGGTTGTGAGCGTCAGTGCCGGCATGATGCCTGCGGTGTCTGATCTGGCCATGACGCTGACTGCGGCAGACGGATCCACGGCAGAATGGAAAAGCGTGGATATGTTCGATGCGGCTCAGGGCTATGCCGTGGGCGCATACAGAGTGGGTCTGGTCTCGGATCCTGTTGACGGTGCTCCGAAGTTTGCCGGTACGGTTGACTTCAATGTCATTGCCGGTCAGGAGACCAGAGTGCATGTGCCGTGTGCTCCGGTTGATGCGCTTGTGCGTGTGTCGGCCCATGATCCGGCGTCCGGGGCCATTGCACTCCGTGGCATATCATTGCATGCGGATGGAGGCGGTTACAGGGAAATCCCCGCTGACGGACAGCTCCACGATGTCTATTCAGATGCCGGACGACAGCATTTCTTTGCCACTCTGGCCGATGAAACGGGCCGCACGCTCAGTGTTGCATTGCCGGCTGATGTGCGTGTGGAGGCCGCCCATGGCATAAATGCTTCATTCTCATTTGAAGACGGATACGGCATACGGGGACTGATAGAGGGCACGGACATTGATATGCCTGTCGAGACCGGTATATTTGACTGTGCGGCTCCGCAGATAGACACTGACGGCTTTCAGAATGGTGAGTGTCTGGTTGTTGAGGAGGGAATAACCCTGAAAACACCGGTGGCGATGGATGTGACGGCGGAGCGGAGACTGCAACATGTCATGCTCACAATCGCCTCGCCGGCTGTGTCATTGGTCGATGCCTCACCGGAGATTGACCTCCTTGACCTGTCGGAAACTGACAGAACTATGCTGACAGAGAACGGGCTGCGGTTTGATGTCACCTCTGATGGGAAATCTATGCGCATAGACTTTACCGGTCTGCTTGAGACCATGGCTTCATATATAACCTCCCGTTCCAGTTTCACAGTCTGTGCGCAGGATGTTGCCGGGGTGTGTTCCGAGCCGTCTGTGTTGGCTGTGGACACGCATGTTGTGCGTTTTGCCGTTGATGCCACAGACAAGGCTGCCGTGGGCATAGACAGGGCATCGGTGTTGCTTTCAGCGTCCACAAGCAATATTGAGAGAGAAGATATAAGCATTTATGTGCTTGACAGTCCGGATGGTCAGGAAACAACGGAGCGTTGTCCTGTTGTGGATTGGGAGACAGCCCGCGATGGCCGTACGCGTATCACTTTTTTGATTCCCTCAGGTGTCGATGCGGTGCCTGTGGGCATCAATTATCTTGGACTGCGCCGTGCCACAGCTATCATTTCAAGGACGGCACCCGTTTATGAAATGGGTACTGACGCATATGCCACAAATGTGCGCGTACAGATCTCAGCCGATGCTGACAGTATAACCCGGGCTTTGACAGAATATGCCTATATAACCGTTGACGGAGTGCGGGCGCCTGTGTGGCATCGTGATCTCGATACTGGAACAATAACAGTGACGGGCCTCAGCCCTGACCGCAGATATACTCTCGGCGTGCGTGTGGCGGAGGATACAAAGACTGTCACATTCCATACGGAGACGGCGGCTGAGGTGCCGTCGGCGTCTTTCGATGACTGGAAAGTGCTCATTGACGAGAAAAACGTGCCATGTGGAGGGCGTTACTCCACAACATCCATAGCCGTTGTCAACCGCCAGAACTATACGGATTTCTATGTGCAATGGCCAAAGAAACATTGGGCATCGATAAATGCCAAGACCTATTATAAAGGTTCCACAAACCATAACAGCTGGTATATGCAGCCATCGGCAAAAATTGATGAGGGATATGCCGAGGGCGTGAAAGGCATTATGATTTCAAGCGTTGGCTGGGACCATGCCGGGCCGTCTATCCCCGATTATGTGCAGCAGACAGGTCAGAGCCTTCCATACAGCATGAATGTGCCTGATGTGGCACACCGGTCAGCCGGCCGGCTGTTTCTGGGCAGCTATGAGTATGATGCCGCCACAGGCAATGAGATATTTCACGAAGGAGTTGATTTTGCCTCGCGTCCAATTTCGCTCAACGGCTATTTCAAATATATTCCCGATGTGACCGAAGTCGATGATCAGGGATATGTTGTAGTCGAGATAGTTAATGATGCCGTCGGACAGGAGACCTTGATAGCATCCGGACGCATGGAATTTTCTCTGACGCCGGGTTATCGCGCTTTCAGCGTTCCGTTGACTTACAGTCAGTTAGGCGTTAAACCCACACGGTTGCGCATAATGTTTGCCTCAACCACAGCTACCGGTACGCAGCAATATGAGGATGCGCACGTCCCGGTGTCCGCACTCCCTGAACTTGGAATCATGCACGGAAGCACATTGTGGATAAGCAACCTGACCTTTTCATATTAACCCGTTAGAAGATGCAGATAAAAATAAGAACCTCACATATAGACGTCAGGCATTCATGCAGTTGGCAGAACCTGATAGCAGGATTGTCACTGCTCTGGGCGGTCATGGCATTTCCGGTCAGGGCTACCGCATCAGAATTTCCTGATGCCGGTGTTTCAGACAGCGCCGCCGCTTATACTGATACAGTGGCGAAACCTGTGATAAAGAATTTTGAAAGGGAGATTGAACAGGTACAGTTTGTTCCCAAAGGGCAGTGGATTGCCGGCGTGAGTGTTAGCTATTCCCAGTCCTCGCAGGACAATTACCAGTTTCTTATCATAGAGAACCTGAATGGAGACACATATTCTTTCAAGGTAAGTCCTATGGTGCTGTACGCTTTCAAGGATAATCTTGCCGTGGGTGGCCGACTGGGATACACGCGGCAGCGCACACAGCTTGACAAGGCGCGGTTTGTGCTGGATTCCGAGACAGACTATGATGTTGACCACCTCTACAGCATATCACACAAATTCTATGGAATGGCGGCATTCCGTAACTACATGAGTCTGGGATCCGGCACACGTTTCGGCCTTTTCAACGAGGTGCAGCTTGAATTTGGCGGAGGCGAGTCAAAAATAGAGAAAGGTTCAGGTGTGGATTTCACCGGAACGTTTGAGCGGACATTCTCCATAAATGTTGGTCTGGCACCGGGAATGGTGATGTTCTTGAACAACTATTCGGCCATAGAGGTGAATGTGGGTGTGCTTGGATTCAATTATAATCATGCCAAGGCCACCACTGACCGTATTTACGTTGCCAAGCATAACTCCAAATCGGCCAATTTCCGCATAAATCTGTTTTCAATCACCTTTGGGTGTGTATTCTATATTTAAGCATGGCGATGAAGCAGATAAACAGCATAATAAAGATATTTCTGGCAGTGTTGTCATTTGCCATGTGCATGGCTGATGCGTCGGCACAGATTGTCCGCAAGGATTCAGTAGCGGCCCAACGGCGCCATGTGATAGAGTCAGAACTTGTTGTGGCTCGCGGTGACACAACAAGCATCATAATGCCTGAACATAATTTCGGACGTTTTGACCGTGGGCTCTATAACTATCTGTTCATTCCCAAAGGGACATGGGGATTCGGTGTCACCGCCAGCTACGGTGAACTGAACACAGATGACATCCAGGTGCTGCAACTGATAAAGGACTTTGACTTTTCAGGAAAGATGTACTCCATTAATCCTACGGTGAGCTATTTCATACGTCATAACCAGTCAATCGGCCTGAAACTTAACTATACGCGCGGAGTGGCTGATCTGTCAAATCTCTCTGTTGATTTCTCAGATGACATAAATTTCTCTATACGTGATGTCAGTTACTATCAGGAGAGCTATGCACTTGGCGCTTTCTACAGGAATTATGTGGGTCTTGGACGCCAGAAACGTTTTGGCGTGTTCAATGAGGTAGACCTGATGTTTCAGAGCGGCTCGTCAAGATTCAAACGCCTTTATAACGACGAACCACGAGACACGCGTACGGTTGTCACACAGGCGTCGCTGAACTTCAGCCCCGGTGTGGCCGTGTTCATACAGCAGAACGTGGCTTTCAACGTGTCATTCGGCGTGTTCGGCATAAAACTGCGCAAGGAGGATCAGACAACAAACGGCAAGGATGAAGGATCACGCTTTACCAGCGGTGCCAATTTCCGTTTCAACATCTTCAATATTAATTTCGGAATGCTGGTTGTGATATGAAAGATAAAGGATATAAGACAAAAGCCGGCAAACATAATGCCTCATTATGGCCATTGGCCGTATGTGCCCTGTGCATGCTTGCGGCAGGCTGCATAAAGGATGACATTCCATATCCTCACATACAGGCCAATATCATGGAAATCATGGCCAAAGGGGAGAGTCAGGGAGCCAAGATAGACTCTGTGAACTGCAATGTGACAATGTATTTCCCGGAAGAGACAAACATCTATGCGGTGGAGATAGACAGCTATACGCTCACCCCCGGTGCCACGGTTGTGGACGATGCATTGTCACAGCCTCTTGACCTGTCACAGCCGGCAGATATAAAACTGCACCTTTACTATGACTATGACTGGACAATCAGTGCCGTGCAGAACATAGAACGGTACATGACGGTGGCCGGACAGATAGGAAGTACCTCGATAGATATTCCCGCACGACGTGTGCTGCTGTATGTGACTGAGAACACTGATCTGCACAATCTGAAAGTCAACACCATAAAACTCGGTGCTGCGGGGAGTGTCATGTCGCCTGATCTTGAGGGCGAGACCGTTGACTTCTCGCATCCGGTTGAAGTTGTGGTTACAAACCACGGACATAGGGAGATCTGGACAATATATGTCGATGTAACAGCGTCCGTGGTCACCACGGCCCGCGTCGATGCCTGGACACAGGTTGCATGGGTTTACGGCCAGGGCGAGACCGGCGGTGACTTTGGTGTGGAATATCGCATCAAGGGTGACACCGAATGGACACGCGTGCCTCAGTCGTGGCTTACGGTTGAGGGTGGAAGCTTCCATGCACGCCTTGTGCACCTCTCGCCGCTTACTACCTATGAGGCCCGTGCTATAAGCGGAGAGGACATGGGACAGGTTGTTGAGTTCACCACCGGCGCCAATGTGCAATGTCCCAATATGAATTTCGACTCATGGTGGCTGGACGGCAAAGTGTGGTGTCCGTGGGCCGAGGGCTCAACCCCTTATTGGGGCACCGGAAACAAGGGCGCCACAACTCTGGGTCCAAGCAATACAGTGCCCACTGAGGACACTGTTGACGGTCAGGGTCTGGCGGCAATGCTTCAGACCAAGTTTGTGGGCATAGGAATTGTCGGAAAACTGGCTGCCGGAAACATCTTCGTGGGTGATTATGTGCGTACTGACGGCACAAATGGTGTACTTGCTTTTGGACGCGAGTTCAAGGAGAGACCTACAAAACTCCGCGGCTATCTGAAATACACCACTGCGCCGAT
>JAUNPQ010000044.1 GCA_030536615.1 Bacteroidales bacterium
AGTTGAGAGCAATGCAAAATTTATTTTAGCATTGCCGAACGAGAGTATTTAAGACACTTGTCAAAAATACGAATAAGTTGAGAGCAATGCAAAATTTATTTTGCCTTATATCAACACAAACACCGCAGTACATACCGGGGTTCACACATTGCAGCGATCAAGAGGGCGTTCAATGCAAACCGAGTCAACCTTTTTCAGGAACAGACAATAGTCGGAAGTATGAATTTATTTTAGTATCTTTGTAGTGCTGTGGAGACACCCCAATTTATAGCAATTGACCTGAAGTCGTTCTACGCTTCAGTTGAATGTGTTGAGCGCGGACTCGACCCGCTTGACACGTGCCTTGTGGTGGCCGACAGCACACGCACCGAAAAAACCATATGCCTTGCCGTTTCACCGGCGCTGAAGAAATTCGGGTTGGGCGGACGGCCACGACTGTTTGAGGTAGTGCAAGCGGTGCGGAACATAAACCGTCGGCGTGGCCGTTCCGGCACATCCACCTCCGGATCAGAGCTTGCAGCACATCCCGAACTGTCGGCAGACTATATTGTGGCACCACCCAGGATGGCGCTCTATATTGAATACAGCCGCCGCATCTTTGACATATATATGCGCTACATCGCCGCTGAGGACATCCACGTATATTCAATTGACGAAGTATTCATAGACGTCACGGCCTACCTGAAAACCTACCGCATGTCAGCCCATGAACTTGCCATGACCATGATACGCGAAGTGCTTGCCGAGACAGGCATCACGGCCACTGCCGGTATAGGTACCAATCTGTATCTGTGCAAGATAGCCATGGACATCGTGGCCAAGAAAATGCCCCCTGACAAAGACGGCGTACGCATTGCCGAACTCGATGAGATGTCATACCGACATCAGCTGTGGGATCACATCCCGCTGACTGACTTCTGGCGCATAGGCCGCGGAACAGCCCGCAAACTCATGAACTACGGCATACAGACAATGGGTGACATAGCCCGGTGGTCAATCAGCCATGAGGACATGTTCTACCGTATGTTCGGAGTCAATGCCGAACTGCTCATTGACCACGCCTGGGGATGGGAACCGGTGACAATGGCCCAGATCAAGGCATACCGTCCGGCCACACATTCCATCAGCACAGGTCAGGTACTGACATGCCCCTATTCAGCAGCCAACGCCCGCAACGTGATCTGTGAGATGGCTGACAATATGTGCCTGAAACTTATAGACAAACGCTATCTCACTGACCAGATTGTCATTGAAGTGGGATATGACGTGGAATCCCTGAGCCGCCCGGAGATACGTGCCGCCTATGACGGACGCATCACCACTGACCGCTACGGACGCCGCGTGCCCTTTCACGCCCACGGGACCGCCACATTACCGGTCACAACATCATCGCGCCAGACAATCACTGATGCTGTGGTAAAACTTTTCGACAGCATAGTCAATCCACAGCTGCTTGTACGACGCCTGACACTCACTGCCGCCCGACTGACCCCCGAGACCATGACTGAACCGGAGAAGCGCCCCGTGCAGCTGGACCTGTTCACTGACTATGATGCACTGCGCCTCGCCGAGGAAAAAGAAGCCGGACGGCTGGCCCGGGAACGCCGCCGACAGGAAGCGGTGCTCTCAATAAAGAAAAAATTTGGTAAAAACGCCATACTCACCGGTCTGAATTATGCCGAGGGCGCCACACAGCGTGAACGCAACAGACAGATAGGCGGACATAAAGCCTGACACACCGCACATGGGGCGCTACGATGACATAATTGACCTGCCACACCACCGCTCGCTGACCCGCAAACCTTTGCCGGTGGAAGCGCGCGCCGCGCAATTCTCATCATTTGCCGCATTGAACGGCCACACTGAAGCCATTGAGGACGCAGCCCGCAAGCATCATGAAAAATACGCCATAGATCCTGACCGGGAAGAACCACCCACTGATCCGGAAGAATTTTACACCTGATAAGATAAGATGAAGATAGAATCAATTCACTCTCAACGCATAAACCTGCCACAAATACAGCTCATCGCCGTCTGGGCCGCTGAAAAGCCCGAGAACCGCAATGAACTGTGGAAATTGCTCTACAGCCCGGAACGTCAGATCAGCGTCAATGTCCTGTGGGTCCTTACCCATTTGCCAAAATCGGAACATGAATGGCTCCTGTCCAAACAGAACGAGCTGATTGACACGCTTCTGCAAGAGACAGACACCTCAAAGAAACGGATGTTGCTTCATATCCTCAGAGAACAGGAATATGACATGGAATCACTAAGAACCGATTTTCTTGACTGGTGTCTGACAAATATAAATTCCGAGAACGAGCCATATGCAATAAGAGCATTCAGCATCCATCTTGCCTTCAGAATGTGCCGTCACTATCCCGAACTTCTTGCCGAATTACAGCAACATCTCACCATGCTGACACTCCAGACACTCTCTCCGGGACTGATCAGCGCCCGGCGCCACACCTTCAACGCAATCAAAAAGACCCTCTCAAAAAACTTCGATCCATCCGACCCGTATTTTTATGCAGAATCATCTTGAAAATGTAAAGTTTTGTGATTCAGGGCCAACCAAAAATTTATCGGTTGTTTTGTCCTTAATGTATATTTGAAATTGCAGTATATAACTACCCGGAGCCATATGGAGCTGAGCATACGGCATAAATAAAGTATAATCACTCCAACGGGTACCATCATAATCTGCATTACTTTTATCTCCTTCTATTGCTACTTGACCTTCGGTCGTACGATAAAGGCCATCATAATCATTAAGCTTATTACCATTGGAATAGTAAAAATATGCGACCGGGCATATGCTATGGTTTTTAAGTCCATTTACACTAAAATCAATGTGGATCGTCATGCCAATCTGTCCCCAGTTGTATGTATTGTGGTCAACCCAGATGCGATTTATCGTTGCCGACGACACCTGACCCGCTGCTTGTGTGATATCTATACGGACTTCCTTGTCGCCGGCTTTAATCTTCATGTAATCGGAACGGGGATACGATGTAGTGTTCGCATCACATACAATCTTGAATGATGTCGATGTCTTTTCCGTTATAGTACACCATGAGGGAACACCCCACGTTGACCACGAATCAGCATCTGTTTGTACATAGAATGTCTCTGAGGAACGGGAGGCCCCGAATGACGCACTCACAGATGTCTTATTGTCAACAGTAAGATAACCTGATTCACCGGCTCTTTTATGTAGATATAGCGATGCTGAATATTGTTCTGAACCATCCCAATAAAATTCAAACCTATATGTTCCTGATGAATAAGAGGAAGATTTTTCATTTCCCCACCCGCTGATTTTAACAGTATTGGACATACCCGGATAAAATGTAATGTTTTGAGAATAGGTGTAGGTGCCTACATCCTTGGAAGATGAGCCTAATTCCAATACTCCATTTGGTCCAAAGATCTTTACATATATTGTTTTTGTCTGAGATGTTGCCGGTCCATTATATGTCAATTTAGGGCACAGATACCGTATGTCAGAGGCATATAAAGTAGCGCCAAAATCATTAATAATTGTCCCATCTTTTTTTGTATTGCCAAAACTCGCCCCGGTGATAGTTAGATGAGCTTCTCTTCCTGCTGACTGGCTTACATTGACTCTGACTGATTTGTTTCCGGCATTGACATTGAACCAGTCGCTTCGAGACGATGTGCTTGTGTTTTCAGAACAATAAATGGTCATATGAGATGATGAAGAACCGGAAACCGTTATCCAGGACGGTAACGACGAAGCGTATGGAGTTCCCTTGTTAGTTGATATAGTCAACGTTTTTGAACCCCCGGAGGCGCTGAATGAGACATCTGTTGATGTGGAACTTCCGTTTACAGTAAGACGAGGTGACAGTTCGCTGATTTTACGGTCACATTTCCGCACTCCTTCTTTTATTGCCTTTTCGTGTTCGGCCGCAACATATCCCACATCTTTCCTGGCAGATATGAATTTATTTTTTGCGTCCTGATAATTTTTGATTGTCGTTGCACTCTGATATAATCGCTGCGCCGCATTCAAAGTTTTATTAATACCGCATAATCCTATGACTGCACAAACGCAGCATAACAATATGGTGGTGACTAGTCGTTTCATTTCCTTTATCCTCAGTTGTTAGAATTGTAGAATACAACATCTTTGTCGCTTAGAATTATGTTGTTTTGGCCGGACGGGCTGTCATTCAAAGCGATAACGACACGCTGACCGTCTCCGGGCGTGATCGAAACAATAGCCTGGCCTTTCAGAACATTTTTGCCTTCTGAATCTTCCAGCGCATAACGGATGGTGACTCCGTCAATCGTGGTTGGATTCAAACCATTATAATCTATCATCAACTTATTACCATTAACCACAGCATTGGTTACGGCCATATATGCACCATTGCATCCGGTTTTATGGGCAATCTTTGACAGAGCACTATCCACATCTTCACTGTTTTTAATGTTAGCTGCAATATGGTAGTACATTATCGCGGCTGAGACATCATCAGCAATGTCAAGTTGTCCCTCCGCTGAACGCATCCATGCACTTTGTGCCTCGTCAAGTTTTTCGGATAACAACAGTTCCAATGATTCAACCGAGTGGTCTTGCCGTGAGGATATAAAGTCATACTCCCGTTGATAGCGATTTAATGAATCAATCAATTTTTTTGCAGAAATGAGTGAGGTATAGTTTTGAGGGCTGCCGACATTTATGTTGTTCTCACACATTGATTTCAGATTGGAATATCGCTGCTCTATCAGACGTTGCTGAGAGGCATCCTGAGAACCGCCCTCCGATTTACCGCCAAAAATGAACACACAGAACAATGTGATTGCAACAGCACCTATTATCCCAGTGGGCACAATCCATTTTTTCGATAATTCCGGTGCCTCAGGCGTATCTTCACCTGCTTTCCATCTACTCCATGATATATCCCGGCCTTTCAAAACCTGCTGTGTGTAATCTGCCAGATCTTCTGCCGTAGGTCTATCCCAGGTTTCTTTTGACAGGCACGCCTGCATGACTTCATTGAGATTGCGGGACCATTTCTCATCAAGTTCAGGGAGGGCGGCACCGGCATTGAGCATACCGCCTCCTTGTCCCATAAAGGGCAAGTCATTGGTCGCCATTTCGTAGATAGACACACCCAGAGACCAGATATCACTTGCCTTCACAGCCATCGGATCTTTAAGGAACCGTTCAGGGCCCATATAAGCAATGGCTCCGGATTCAATTGACCGTTTTGATTGCTTACGCATGGTGGTGCGCATTTTCTTACTTATGCCAAAATCTGTTATCAGATAATTGCCCTGCTCATCAATAAGAATATTTTCAGGCTTTATATCCTGATGCACAATCGGCGGTTCCTGCGCATGGAGATATTTAAGACCGTTAGCCACATCATGAATAAACTTCCAGATATCTGCTTCAGTGGCATATCCGCCAATACTACCTGCTGAACCGCGGGAGCAATATTTCATGATAAGATACGGGCGATGATCCCACACACTGTAATACTGAGCTGTAAGAAGATTCTCATGGCTTAATCCATATGCCACTTTATATTCATCCTTGAACTCATCCTGCCCTTTTTGGTCAAGCGAGATATATAGTTTTATCGCTACATCTATGCCAAGTTCGCTGTCTTCAGCCAGCCAGACTTCAACGAAACTTCCGCTCCCTTTGTATTCTTTCAGGATATACCGGCCGGCAATAGTTGTACCTTGTTTTAATTCTGGTCCGTACATACAATAATGATTGAGTTGGAGTGATCAGATTACGTTTAAATTTCATTTATGTGTGCAGCCGTGCGTTGTCCGCCATCTGACCTTCCTGGAAGAGGCTGAGGAGTAAGCTCCTCCTGATTTTGGTCTCCGCCATCGCTTTTCAAATAATTTTTCAGATTATCTATCGTTTTATTCCAATTCTCGGGATCATATACCTTTGAGTCCTGGATTTGTCCAAGGACATCTTTAAATTTCTTTTCTCCTTCTTTTGTCAGCATTCCATTGTATGCTGACAGTTTTTTGAGACATAAAGCTCTATCCTCAACCTTAGTTACCTCCTTTTTACACTTCTTCTGATCATTTTCGGCATCCCCGGAATCTTCAATAGTTTTCCGGACAGACACCACAATCGATTTTAATGCCTGTTGAGAGCAATTATTCAATCGTTTTAACAAATTACTTTTCCATGTGGGGGTAAGAACAGTATTTGCCTGCTCTGATGCTGAAAGTTTTTCTTCTTTTTTATCAGTCTTCTTATCCGCCTCTTTCTTAGGCTGTGTCTTTTCCTCTTTCTTATTCCGGTTGTGAGCAACCGGTTGTTCTTTGATAGCTTCGCCTTCAACCACGTTGGCTTCTGCATTTGATCCACTTTGTCCGTTCTCTACTACCATGGCTCTCTCCCGGCCTTCGCCATCTTTGGCCCCCATATAATAAAACACGCCGCACAGAACAGCCATCAGGACCAACAAACAGCCTATACCAACATACATCTTGGTTCTCTGGGATTTTATACCCTTCGCATTGCCGTGATCAGACTGATTATCATGTAATACAAGCTGCCTCTTGGGAACTTTCCCGGCACCGGATTCAATCTGGCATAATAGAACCGTGACATTATCATACCAATCGGCTTTTTCCGCTGCCTCCAATAAGGCATCGCGGCATTCTGTCATTGATGCAGTGTGAGCGGCAATGATATCCTCAATATTCTCACCGGGATAATATGAGCCGTTATGGTCTCTGGTCTTTCGGTCACGCAAAACACCGCTTAATCCGTCACTGCACAGCAGAATTATGTCCTCATTGTAGACTTCAAACTGTCTTGTCTCAGGCTTGGCGGCATTATTGGGGTCACCCAGACTGCGGGTCACTATATTGCCCTGCGGATGTTCAAATGTATCCTCATAGCTCAGAGCGCCCTTATTGACCAGCTCCTGAACATAGGAGTGGTCTCTTGAAAGTGGCTCCAATCCATTGAGTGGATTATAACGGTATGCCCGGCTATCACCACACCAACTTAATGTCATCTTATCTCCGACTATCCATGCAAGGATGATTGTTGAACCCATCCCCTCATGCAAGGAATTGGACTTGGCATCCGTTTTAATGCGGCGGTCAGCCTCCTTGATAACGAGTTCAAGATACTTTCTGCGCTCAACCGGAGACTCAGCCATAGTCGGAGTTATCTTGCCGGGGGCAAAATAGTCCTTGACCGTTTCAATGGCAAGTGCAGAAGCTATTTCTCCGGCATTCATACCGCCCATGCCATCAGCAACAACCATCAGGCAGCCGCAGTCAGACATAATTATATCTTCATCCGTCTGGAAACGGCCAAGAATATCATCGTTCAAATCATCGTCAACATAGAAATTGTCCTCATTGCCATCCAAAGGGGCATCAGGATTGTACTTTCCCGCAGCAGCGGAAAAAGCCGTAAGCCGGAATATTATCTGTTTCTTTGCCATCACTTTTTCTTCTTGTTTTTCTTTTCTTTATCTTTCACCGGAGTGAGACCATCATCAGAAGTGTCCTTTTCTTTATACTTACCTCTCACTGACATAGCAAAAGTTTTGTCATCAATAGGCATTACAATCCATTTCCCCGACTCTCCGATGAGGAATCCGGAAAGAGAAAATTCAACCAACCCGACACTTACAACCTTTGCGCTGACATATAGTCCTCCTAAATATGAATTGGATGATGGTGGTGTGTCAACTGTGTTCCCTATTGAAAAGTCTATTGTTTTCTTTACTATGGTATACTCCAAGTCTGGCAGATCATCATACTCCTTATCTGCCGGATTCTTAATCCACACAATCCAGTTGACAATATTTTCATTGTCAACTGATACCGGAATACCATCAACAGAACTATCTCCGGTATTCGCATATATCACAGTGCTATCATTATTGAATGACAGATTTGATGCGATATTTATAGTGTCATCTTTTTCTGACAGCAATGAACGCACTGTCAATACATTATCGAATATAGGGCGATAAAGACCGTCATTTCGATATTTGTCAAAAAGCACATCTACATTCCAAGGATGAATTACTTTCTCGCTGACTATTATACCGTTTTCTGCCTTGCATCCAAGAAATTGTAGCCTGTTAAAACTTTTTTTATTGTTCCTCCCGTATTTTTGGCCTGTTGTGACATCCTGTATACAATAACTTGATTCAACAATCACAACAGCATCCTTGATCGCATCTTCCACAAGCGCGTCAGACCCGATTCTTACATCAAGTAATTGAGCAGAAGCCGCGACACTTACAACCATCAGAGCGGCAAAACATAGTGTATACTTTATTTTAAACATAAAAATATTTTGTTTCAACGTACATTTGCAATAGGAACCACACGATCTTTCCATTTACCCGGATTGCTTGAACCGGACTTGGACCCAAGTCTGTTTGCCCCGGTCAGGATTCCTACAACAACAAATTTATTATCAATTTTGGCAAAGACCGGTCCTCCGGAATTTCCATGATCGGTTTCGCTGTTTGAAAGCAATATACACCCGTCCGTATCCAGACCTTCACGAGCAACTGAAGATTCAGAATTTATAGGAGTTACATTATTAAGATTCTCTGCCCCCACACCTTTTGGATATCCAAGAATATTAAGATGTGTATTGATCGGCAAAGATGTGGATTTTGCATTATCAAATGCCAGTCCGCCGGTTTTACCCACATTCAGGACCGCCCAGTCATTTTTTGAGGTATAATTAGCGATCTTTAAAACATATGGCTGTCCGGATATACTAATGGTTTTAAGAGTCTCCAATGTGTAGATCATCTTAAACGGGCTGTTATCGGGCGTGAATGTTTTTTCTATCTTATCACCTGCTGGAGAAATAGCCACAAATTTGCATGTTACCGCCTGCGGATTCTGAACCATTATGGCATTGAGTGTCAGACTTGATTCATCATTCGGATCAAGAAAATCATATGGATTGACACAATGTTGCGCCGTTATCAGCCTCCCATCATCAAGAAGAAAGGCGGTACCGGATGGAGCAGCCACACATTTCCCATCAAGGAACAGTCCTATAAAGCAGAAATATGTATGCCTTGACGCTTCCGACAGTTCTCCGGAGCTTGCACTGACCGTGGTGGTTTGCTGAGCCCTTCTCCAGGCTGCCGCAGCCCGGGCATTTGCCGCAGTAACCTTTTTGGTCATGTCAGCTATTTTTTCTTCATAGTCTTTCATTTTCGCATTATTGGCCACCAATTCATTTGCCAAAGAATCGGACTTGGCTTTGTTTGCCTTGTTGGCGTTGATTTGTTGGGCAAGCATCACACTATGCTCACCCAAATCCTTGCGTAGAATATAATTCCATGTTCCTAAGGCTCCTATAGCAACAATCATAATTACAGAAATGCTTGTTATTGCCCGCCTGTACGGTCTGAGAGCTTGTTGGCGGAACAGGCTCATGCGCCGTGTCAGACCGATGCTTTTGACAAGCCCTTTTTCTCCTTCTGGCACTATAAATCCCATTTTAGGACCATTTGTCGAGAGCTGTATCTCATCTCCGTTTTGAAGATACCACTCTTTGTCAACCTTATGACCATTGAGATATGTTGAATTTGTCTTTGATAGCTGCACCAATTTCCAGTTGTCGCCATCTTTTACAATGGCAGCATGGCGACGGCTGACAGTTCCAAAACTTTCATCAAAACGAACCTGACATTTGGGATCGCGACCCAATTCAATCTGGTCAACTATGATTTTCTGATTTTCTCCTGCCTTATGGTATCTGGAAGATACTTTATGTTCAAGGACATAGTATCTGCGCCCGCTTCCACCCATAAGCGATTTCATTCCGGCCCCGATTGAACCGGAAAGAGAACGACTATATTTTTGCGTTGAGTGAGCCATTATTATTTATATAATTGATTGGTTAAATTCCTTCCACTCTCATTTTGACATCGCCAATAGAAATTATATCGCCGGGAACAATCTTTATACCGCCCACCGGCACCTCGTTTGAATTTACATAGGTGCCGTTGAGAGACTCTCTCCATTTCATAGGGCTATATCCGCCATTTCCACAACCGGCAGTGCACCTTTTACACGGCAGGATATGGGCAGCACGTAACCCGATGGGACAGATAACACGGAACTGTCCGTCTCTTAAAATCCAACTATTGGTCTCCGAGTCTTTTTCGATAGTACAATGTTGTCGGGAGATAAAGCAACTTTCTTCTTCTTTTATTCCTATATGATTCCATACATCATTGCTCCCCCTGCCTATGTATATTAATGAACTATCATCCGTAAACAACGAGTTTAACGAATAAGCGCGCCCCGGTTCCTCACCCTGCATAACTCGCAGAAGAATCCCGTTTTCAGCATCTTTTTTAAACGATGATGCATTGTATTGTTCAAAATCGGGATTTATTCCATTACGTTTAGGCACCAGTCTGATTACATCATCAATTGTCTGTAATCTCTGCCTGAAATCAGGCATCAGGCATCCTTCTATCAGCGGCAGCCAGTCAATTCCATCAGAAAGGCCTTGTAGAACGGACCTATCCCAGACGCCATTTTTGCCATTATAGATATATCTTGGGACATCAGCTTCAACATTCAATTCGCCAAAAGGCAAACTGCCGGTCAGAAGCTGATACATCATCACCCCGAATGAGAATATGTCTGTTGTAGGTAGCACAGTGGCATTCCCCCGCTTCGGATTCACTTGTTCCGGGGGCATATATGCTATGGTTCCAAAACGCTGCCGAGGAATACCGGACCACCCTCTTTGTGTCAGTCGGTTGTTTTGATCGCCTGATATTCCAAAATCAGTCAGCACCGCATGGTTCTTGTTTCGTAACAATACGTTTTCCGGTTTCAAATCGCGATGGACTTTGCCATTTGAATGAAGATCTTTTAACCCCAGGAGTATGTGGCCGGCTAATAACGTCAGATCCAAACGGGTCTTTTTAAAAGCACTGTGCAAATCACCTCCTTGGCAATATTCCATCACAATGTATGCATTTCCTTTGACAATGCCTTTGTATACTGAATGTACCAGATAATCACTCTCAATCAGACCGGTCTCATATTCCCGATCAAACCTTTTCAGAAGATTAGGCCGTTCAGCCGCCATTATCTCCCATAATTTAAGTAGTTTCAAGGCGTAAACTTTCCCGGCCTGATCTTTGACCCTGAACACCTGTCCGAATGTTCCTTCTCCAAGAAACGAATCAACCCGCCACCGGCCATCAATGCAGTCACCCGGCGAAAACTGACATCTTTCAGCAACCCCGACCTGAGAGAAAGACATAATCTTATCCTTTTCTGAATTCAAACATCCTGTTTCCTAACACAATCACATCACCGTCTTCAAGTTTGACACGGCGATCAACCCGCAGGAGAGTTGTTTTCATATCGCTTCTGTTCTCAATATACCATTCTCCATTTTCACAGGTAATAACTGCCTGTTCGCGAGATGTGATTGAATTGTTATTGGAGTCTGTATTTGACCTATTGAGGGCTATGGACGTTCCGGAATAGCTCACCGGTTCATATGTCACTTTCTCAGTCTGCCACGGAATCCGTTGAAGTGTACAGAACGATTCTTGTGCAGGAACAGCCCACGGATTTATGGTCCCGCCTGCCCGGACTCCGCTACCATTATTCCGAGATGACCCAGGATTGTCATTAGCCACCATTCTTGCCTCATCGCCACAAATTGAATTGAGCCGGGTGTGACAAACAGGACATTCCCAGCCAGAGGGATTTACAGGATAGCCGCACGACGGGCAATTATGGGGATTCTTTTCAGAAGAATTCACAGCGTCGGAAGGTGATGACTCACGCAATGTCGCATTGAGCATAACCGGTCCATCAGAAGAAGGCACGGTGGGATTTTGGCGCCCGAAGTCACTCATAGACCCTTGCAGCGGTGCATTACATTTTATACAACGAGCAATATTTGCCTCATTGGGCCAACCACAGTTTTTACATCTCATGAAACGTAATATTGGTTTATTATTTCTTTTTTGGGAGGGTATCTCTTGTTTAGAGATTGGGATGGCTTGTAACAGGCTGGTTTTGTGCATGTTTGTGCGTAGTAGAATGCAGAATTGTAAAACATTGTTGCGCTTTCATGCACTTTGATGAATTTTTGCAAAAAAATACTGATGAAATTACTTGCGATTCACGATTTATTTGTAATTTTGCAAATAGATAAGTATCTCTAAACAAGAGATTTGAATGTAAAAGTACAAGAGCATGGCCTTTGTTCTGTCCCAAACCGGGGCATAATCTTTCGGAAAGCAGAAATGCTATATATCTGGAAAGGTCAGGATATTCAGCGTGTGTGGTATATCAACACAATGACGAAAGAATCAGGGCATTAGCCTCATCAACCATAGTTGTATCAAGGCTTGCAAGATAAATGCGGGTGGTTGTCTCCGAGTCATGCCCCATTCCATCACTTATAACAGACAGCGGCACTCCTTTGGCTTTGGCTGCGGATGCCCAGCTGTGACGCGCAACATAGAGGGTCAGCGGTATCCGGACATCAACCATCCGCGCTATGCTCTTGAGGTTGTGGTTGATATTGTAGCCCATGTTCTTATAAGCGCTTCTCTCATTGATGTCCGGATTCTTTATTATCGGCAGAAGATACTCTGACCTGTTTTCAGGATATTTGTTGAGGACGCTTTGCATTTCTTTGGTCCATGCTATGGTCAGCTGTTGATTGGTTTTTCGCCGACGATAAGTCACATAGTCGTTTTTCAAGTCTGTTTTTCTCAGAAAAGCCATGTCTATAAAACTCATTCCGCGCAGATAGAAACTCATCATGAACATATCACGCGCAAAGTCCAACGATGGGTCCGATGATAAATCAAGCATCCTGATTTTCTTGATTATATCTAATGGCAAAGCTCGTTTTACAGTCTTTTCAATACCGGTATAGACAGCACGGAACGGATGCATATCATCTATTACGCCATGTCGCACCGCACGGTTATAGACGGCACGGATAATTCTGATATAGAATGAGATGGTGTTGGGTGTCACGCCGCGTCGTTGCTGCCACGCTTCATATTCCTCCATAATTTCAGGCGTAAGGCAATCAAGCATAATGTCCTTCTGAAGGCTGTAAATGTCTTCAGAAGGTTGTCGGCACGTCAGGAACTTCCGGAAGCTATTGAGGGTGGCAACATATGTCTCGGCGGTTCTAAGCTTTCCGTTCTGTCTGAATTTGATAATGAGACTATCCATATAATTAAACAATGTGTATTCCCGAACATAGCGGTTGAACTCATCAACCACGTCATCGACGGAATATGAAATGTCACCTTTAGCCAACTTGCGACCGATTCGGATCAGCCGCTCCATATCGCGGCGGATGGATTGCATTAATGGTTTTCTGTCTGTGCCCGGCGAGGTCGTTACCGTCGATCGGTTTTCGTCCCATTCGTCCGGAAATACTTTGTAGCCGGTGAAAAGATGCCGCGTTTTCCTTTCGTGGATAATCCGGTAGTAGATTGTGCCCTCATGACCCGGAATCGCCGAGGGTTGGAATTTCACTTTAACTGTAGCCATATCTGTTTGAATTTATTGCTTACAAGATACAGTTATGGGACGCAATCCAAAAACCGAGTCCCATAGCCATAATCATAAAGATATAGCTCAAAGAGACATTCAGGACATTTGCAAGTAATGTCACAAAGAAAAATCCGGCCCTTTTCAGAACCGGATTTTTCTCTTTGTATGCTATGTTATGCTTATTTCACGAACTTCACAGCTACGCCGTTGGCTGATGCGATGTATGCACCATGAGCCAGTCCGGCAACGCTCATGCTCTGTCCGGCAGCAAGAGTCTGGTAGGCAACAATTGTTCCGGCCATGTCATAAACGTATACAACTGCATCGGCATCGGCAACAATCTGATCACCATTGATGCTGATCACGCTCTCTTTAACGGTATTGACAATTGTGTTGACCCCGTCTGCGGGCTTTTTGGAGCCTTCATAGTTAACGGGAACAATTCCGTAGCCGTCAACATCTTTTTTCACGATCTCGACATCGGGAGTGTCCACACCCAGACGGATACGTTTGATGCATGACTGGTGAAGAGGATTGCTGGCGTCATATTCCTCGGCCCAGGGATAGTGACCGGCGGCAACAGCAGCGTCATCTTTAGTGTTGGCCACGTCGGCAGCGGTTGCGCCGCGTGAGCACCAATAGAGATATTTGCCGTCTTCATCGGGTGAGAACTGTGATATACCTACATGTTCGTTGGTGGAGCTGCCCTCGTAACGTACCGGCGAACCGTCAACCAGCAACGGGTTGAGGTCATCGAACTTGGCAGGAGCGGGATTTGCAATGAGGACATCAAGGTCTATGCGGTATACACCTGCTTTGAGAGTACCGTTGGCTTTCTCCATATAGATATAGAGGTGGCGGTTGGCCTCGTCAATGTAGAATGTGGTGAAGATGGGTGCCAGTGAGTTCATGAACACACCATTCTCGTAACGCGGACCTTTGTGTTTGTAGTCTGTACCGATGTTGGCTTCTTTGAAACGATAGATACCGTTTCCGCTATATTTCATACCAACCCAGTATTCCGGTTCGGGATTGCCTTCGCTGTCCTGACTCTTGAGGATAGCCCAGCCTGATTTGATACAGCCATAAGCCCATTCAACGTCGTAGTATGCCATCCAGTTGTTCTCCATCCATGAGGGATAGTCCATGTTCAGCGACAGGGCGTCGGCGGCTATCTTGCGCACGCACACGTTGCGGTCATTGACATAGAGGAGGTCACCGTAGATGTACAATCCGAAAGGATCCTTGTAGGCATTCCCGCCGGTGTTGTCAAGAACGGTAGCCTGGAAGACGTTGTTGCCGAGTTTGGAGATGTAGAAGAGTTTGCCATCACCGTCAACAGCACTGGTTGCGGAGTATGTGAACTTCTGTCCGGCAGAAGCACCATAGATGCGGTTCTTGAACTGAGCGAGCTGGAATGTGTGGGGAACACCGCCAACATCGTATGTGTCAGACTGACCGTCGGCATAGAGGGCATGGAGCATGCCGTCTTCACCGGCATAATAAAGAGCTGCGGGCATACCCATTGCAGTGGGACCGGCCTCGACATTGGCATCGCCTACAATTGTCAGGTATTTCCAACCGCCGGCAGCTTTGTAAACATCAACATAGTCAACAGGGACTTTCACTGTGATGGCGCTTTCCTCGGTAAACACGCCTTCTGCCATTCCGGCGGGATTGGGAGCACCGTTTACGAGGGTTGTGATGCCTGAGTTGGCAAATACGTCTGCCTCAAGAATGGCAAGTGTTTTGCCGAGATTGAGTTCTTTGAGGGCGGCACAGCCGTCAAATGCCTGAGGCTTGATAGTTGTGATGTCTTCAGTGAAGACTACTTCTGAAAGAGCAGCATCGTTATATGCTATGCCCTGAGGAACAACGGCTCCATGAATCGTGAGTTTTTTCAGCGCGGGGCATGCGGATGCCACGAAGCGGCCAACCTTGCCCTGAACTTCAATTGCTTCAATTGCGGTGCCTGAAACGGCATAGTCACCCCATGTCTGGCATGAGGGAAGAGAAACTGTTGTCACATTGGCAGCCTTGTATGCAGCATAGGGTTTGATTTCAGTGTACGGGCCTGCAATGGTTGTCTCGGCACTTGCGGGAGCAAAGGCATAAAGCACTTTGTCATCAGCGCTTGACAGTATGGCATAGTTTGAACCGGCCTTGAAGTTTTCATTCGCTTCATCAACCAGGAATTTTGTCACGCCTGTGCAGCCCATGAACACGCCGTCGCCAAGGTTGGCAAGGGCAGCGGGGAAGCTGAACAATGTGATACCGGCGTTGTTGGCAAAAGCCTGGATGCCTATGCTGCGCACTGCATCGCCAAGAATTATCTCACCTTTCAGGGAGCATCCTGAGAAAGCCATCTGACCGATGGTTTTCACTGTTTCGGGAATGTTGATCTCTGAGAGAGTGGAGTTATAGAAAGCCATGTCACTGATGGTCTCAACAGCTGAACCGAGTGTCACTTTGCGCAGGCTCTTGCAATTCTGCATCAGCGATGCGGGGATGTAAGTAATGCTTTCAGGGATAACCATCTCCTCAATGCCTGTGCCGGCAAAGAGGTTTGTGCCGAATGATTTCACTTCTGACTGGAAAACAACTTCTTTCAGGAGCGGGGAGTTCTCAAAATAAGATGACGGGAGTTCGGTACACTTTCCGCCGATTACAACCTTTGTGAGGTTTTTGGCTCCGCGTCCAAGTTTGTCGTCCATAGCAGTGCACTTGCTGGTGGAGAAATTGCGGTAGATCTCCAAAACCTCAAGTGTATTTTCACCGTCACCCCAAATGGCATTTTTACCAGAAATGGCAATAGGCTGGTCACTCTCGGCAAGCACAACTTTTTTCAATGAAGTGCAACCGCCAAGCTGCAGGGCGTCAAGCTGAGTCACTGTGCCGGGAATGGTGATCTCCTCAAGTGAGGTACAGTTCTGAAGAAAATTTGACGGGAACTCGCCCATGTCAGACGGGAGTTTCACCCATTTGAGGTTGGGGCAGTTGGAAAGACAGCCACGGCTGTTGACAGCCACACCGTCAGCAATGGTGAGTGATGTTATAGAGCTGCCTTTGAAAGCGGTTGAGATGCCACCAACCGTGTAGCTGACTCCGCCGTGCTCTATAGTTGCAGGAACCACAAGGTCTCCCTCATAGACTTTCGGCCCGGCTTCTTCTCCGGCACTTACTTTTGTTCCTGCCTTCTGGGCAGTGAGGACATTCGCGTTGTTGCCCGTGCCTGATTTGTAGATCACGCCGTCATGGACAAACGTGACCGCAGCACCGGCACTCAGCATGGCGCCCATACCTATGGCAGCCACCAACGCAAAGCGTCTGAATGTTGTAGAAATGTTCATTTGATTTGTTTTGGATTAGAAATTATGATGATTCTATTGTAATTCCACGGTTTATTGCCGGTCTGAGAGCCGGCCTCCCGGTTTATGATTCATTAAGGTAAAGGAGCACAGCACTCCTGAGCGCAAATTTACTAATTTTATTTTACAATCAAACATTTTGCATGTTAAATAATTGCAGGCAAATTTCGCAGTGCCATCCAAAGTTGTCGCGAACTGCCGCAAGACACATCTCCAAGTTTAGAGGTTAGATGCTGTTTCAAAATAAGCCAAGTTTAAAGGCGGCTCAAAATCCGCATGCAATTCACTGATGATATATCCGGTTTTACAGATTTTTTTCATAAAACAGCCTTAAATCATTACATATTTATATGTCCTTATTGATTTTTTTTGTAAATTTGGGGGCTGATTATACTTATGGACCGCCCTTCCTGTCGCAACCGGGAGGGTTGTTGCATAAGCATCCTGAAGCCTTGAAACATCCCTGACGATTCAACAAATTCATTATAAACCAATTTATTAACCTTATGCACCTTAAAAATCTACCACAGTCAGTCAAGATTGCGGCTCTGGCCCTCCTGATGGGGACAAGCGGCATTTTTACGACTAACGCTGCCGTAAGTTATTACGAAAGCATGGACATGGGTTTCATCAGCAACACGTTCCGCACAGCGAGCGGTCTGATGGCTACCAGCAACCGAGGTACCGAGATTTATCTGCTCAAGGACAACACCCTCACCCCCGTGGTCACCGGCCCGGGAGCAGGCATGTATGTCAATGTCAGCAAGGACGGCAAACTCGTGGGCTTCAAAAGTATTGATGCCAAAACCGGCGATCAGGCTCCTGCAGTGATGGACGCCACCACAGGCGCTGTCCGTCTTCTGGAAAGCTATTCCAACCAATGCGGTCAAGTATCTTTTGCCGATGACGGCACCATGGCCTACACCGTCGGCAACACATTGTATGTTGTCGGCTCAGCCGGACGTCACACTTTCAACCTTGGTCTTTACACCAACATAGCCAACATCTCGCCCGATGGCACACGCGTGGCCTATTGCGATATCAACGGTGTGACATACATTCTGACCGTTGCCACCGGCAACATAGAGCAGGTGAGCAACCTCAACTCATACAATCCCCTCTGGTCAGCCGACGGCAAAAAACTCGCCGTTCAGCAGTCAAACGGAGGCCTCTACAGCATGGACCTCTCCACAATGACCGTTTATCCTCTCGGCGAGGCCAGTTCTGTGAAATGGGTCGACAACACCAACGAGCTTGTCATTACCCGCTCCGAGCGTGTCAATGACTTTGAAGTTAAGGGCGCGTCAGTTGTCAAGATGAATTTCAAGGGCGGTGATCAGACCATTCTTGTCAGTCTGGACGAGTCCACACCTGTCAGCGCCTCACTTGACGGAAAAGAACTTATTGTGTCATATGCCAGCGGTGATCTCCGCGGCGTGACCTCCACAACGTTCAGCTCAGGCGTGCGCGCAGGCGCTCCCGCCAAAGTGCGCACCCTGCTCAAAGGCGGCCAGCAGCGCATAGGCGGTCTGCAGGCCAACAACTTCATGGGCAAGAGCCGTCCCGATTTCTCCAGGATGAGCGACGGCGAGATCGAGACTTTTGAGAGCGGGGTCCGCAAGGCATCGGCTGCACAGGCTCCCCTTAAAGGCGGAACAATCGGGCTGACAGCCATTCCCTATATCAATCAGGTATGGGATACACCCGCGGTAGGCGGAAACTATAACTACGGTTATGTCTGCTGCGCACCTTCATCATCATGTATGATGCTGGGCTACTACGGCAAAGTATCTCCCCACGGAGTTGCCTCACGCTCGGCATATGCCGCTGTAAAGACCTGTAACTACTCATGGTATGTCAGCCAGCAGTACACATCATGCACCGGCTACACATTCAGCCTTGGCGTGAACGCAGGCGGATACTGGGGATACAGCTACGGTGTTAAGGGCGGACACGGATACATGTGGGGCAACGGCTCACCGGCGTCGCACATGCGCTATTTCCACACCAACAACGGTGCGAAAAGCTCATATTACGAGAGCAGCAATGCAGCCCTTGACCGCGAGTGCAACGCCAACCGCCCATATATAATGTGTCTCAACAACGGTACCGGCGGACACGTGGTGTGCTGCTTCCGTTCAAACCAGATAGCCGCCAACGACGGTTCATCAGCATGGGCAAAGACCGGTTCATTTGTGTGTCATGACCCTTACGGTGACTACAACAGTTCGTCATATCCCAACTGGGACGGCCGCTACTCGTCATATGACTTGCCAGGTTACAGCAACGGCCGCGCCAATATCGGCGCATTCTACTGGGGTTGTGTATCAAACTTCGGCGATACGCCACAGACGCTCAAGCCTGAAATAACCACCAACCCGGCCAACGTACATTTCTCATGCATGCTCAACGAGCATCCCTCAACGACAGTGAACGTAACCGGAAAAGATCTGTCAGCTGACATCACCATAGCCTCTATCACACCGGGACGCTTCAGCGTTTCAACAGACAAGCTTTCAAAGACCGGCGGTTCATTCACCATCACTTTCAACATCTCTGACAAAGCCGGAACATACGGACAGGGAGGCACAGCGGTCGACTACTCTTTCTTTGTACGCCTCAAGAGCGGATCAACAGAGAAAGTGCTCAACATCACCGCTGAGGTCAAGGCTCCGCCACTGGAGACTCTTACTGAGAAATACAACTACTCACGCAAGCGCAACAACATAAACGACAAAGGCTATGACATGTCCAAGATTCGCAACTTCTGCTACAAGGACGGAAAACTCTATTGCGTTTATGACAGCAAACAGATTCTTGTGCTGAATGCCCAGACCGGTGACAAACTCGGATTCCTGTCAAACGGTTCTGTTGTAACTCCAAGCGCCGCCACACTCGCCGATGTTAAATGCATAGACGGCGTCATTGTGGCAAGCAACATCGCCCTTGCCGCCAACGGTGAGAAACTGCGCCTGTACGCATGGGAAAACGACAACGCCGCACCTTATCTGCTCTTGGAAACGGCTGATTTCCAGGGTTCGCCCCGCATAGGTGACTGCCTGGAGATGACCGGCTCATTCAATACTGACTGCTGGTTTGCATTCGCCAATGACTGGAACGGCCAGACCCGCATCATTGAATATAACCGCAAGGACGGCAACTGGCTTGCCAAAAACACTCCCGTCTACAAATCAGACGGCAAGACCTACGCCACAGGCGCTACCGTACGTGCCTACCCCAAAGGCGGCGGTTGGTGGATTGACGGCAAGAACAGCCAGCCCGCATGGACAACATGGGATGACAGCAAGCAAGGCGCAGTTGTGCAGACCACCTGCGATGTTGACTTTGTACGCGGATCATCACACCACGAGTTCTATTGGAAAGGCTACAAATATGCCGCCAACCTCAACTTCACCGACAACAACGGCACCAACTGCAAGATGCGCATTGTTCAGGATCCCACCGGCAACTTCTCACAGAAGACAGAACAGGGACAATACCCCTCCGACGGACTTGGTGACGGCTCAAACGCCAATACAAACGGCACAGGCGATGTCATGATCAACACCGATGGCCAGACCTATCTGGAAGCATGGGTACTCTCAACCAACCACGGTCTTGCCTACTTCACCACCGGCAGTGTGCCTGCACAGAACCCGCAGCCCATCAATCCGACTGAAGAGACCAAGGATCCCGTCCTCAGCGCCAATCCCACATCACTGTCACTGGCAGCCAATGTCGGTGAGGCCTCAAATGACAAGATCACAGTCACCGGCACAAACCTTCAGGGCAGCATCGCCATGTATCTTGAGGGCAATGATGCCTCATCGTTCAGCATCTCACCCACCGGTCTCAGTGCCTCGGGCGAGGTAAATGTAAACTATCATCCCAGTGCGGCAGGTGACCACAACACCACGCTCGTCATCACATCGCCCAACGCTGCTGATGTACGCGTATCTCTCTCAGGCACAGCCTCAGCCAAGGAAGAGTTTGTTGATGACATCCCCGCCACCAAGATACAGACCGTATGGGAATCATCGCAGAACGCCGGCACCAAGTCATGGCACAACGCCACTGACGGCGCCGCAAACTACGCACGCGCCATTGCCTACCAGAACGGCAAACTCTACGTTGTCCAGAACAAAGCA
>JAUNPQ010000105.1 GCA_030536615.1 Bacteroidales bacterium
GCCACTTTATAATGAAAAACATTACAATCAACATTTGTAAAATCCCATTGCCTGCGTCAGTAGGCAATGGGAATACCGGCTATTTCATGTAAATGCGTAAGCATGATTAACCGAGGGATGGCACTAATTAACAAAAGCAACAATATGAATATGAAAATCTCCATATATCCTTTTTTGTTCGTTTTGGGTTTATCCCTGAACTCATGCAATAATGAATCGGATGAGCTATATAATTCCAGTGCTGATTTGCCGGAAGGAAAATATCCTTTGGAATTGTATGCCGAGGGTTTGCAGGTTGTGGCAACTCAGACACAACCTATTTCACGCGGTACTATTGATGGCAACTGGGATGGCGTGGAAAGCGTGAAAATAAGAGTAAACAACAAACAGGGCGAATATCAGGAGAAAGCATATCAGGTGGAGGCGTCAGATGATAAAACAACGGCACGCCTTACACCGGCCCATCCACTTGAAAGCACCGACAAACTATTCTGGTGGACAAGCATAGATGAGGAGAAAACAGTCACGGCATGGGCGCCGTACGAATATGGTCTTGATGAACCTAT
The DNA here is from genome assembly GCA_030536615.1 of Bacteroidales bacterium. Taxonomy (GTDB): domain Bacteria; phylum Bacteroidota; class Bacteroidia; order Bacteroidales; family Muribaculaceae; genus CAG-873. The sequence goes on from JAUNPQ010000105.1 coordinate 567, forward strand.
TGAATTCCCGTCAGAGTGGACAAAAGAAGACTTTGCCAAATACGACATCATAGGAGTGAATCAAACTATCGGGTTCAAAGACCGGAACGAACCTCAGGTGTTCCAACACCTGATGACAAAATTTGTATTCAACCTCCGGAAAACGCCTTATCTGGAAAATGCCAAGAATGTAAAGGTGCTTCTTAATGGCCACCTTTGGAAATATGGTCTTATGACTATTGATTATAGAGGCATGCTTGTAATGAAATTTGAAGTGGGTCAAATTAGCGAATATATTACCCCTTATCATCTTCCCGAAGATGAATACGAGGATGTGGACTTCGGCGGAGGGAAACCTGAGAAGCCTTTTGCTTCTTATGCGGCTCTTGTCCCCCCACTGCGGGGTATAGTTTCGCCTCTGCTGATAATTGAGGTTGATGGTGTCAAGTACAATCTTCGGCAAAACAGTTTTACTGATGAACAATTTGTGGAATACAGATCCGGACAAATCTATGTTTTCAACGTAACTGTCAAGGAGAACGGCGTAGACGTGACTGTTGGCGAAAGCATCCACTGGGGTACAGGTAGCACCGGCAGCGGCGAAATAGTAATATAATGAGTCAAAAGCAGGATAAAATGAAACATAACAGATTCTATACTCTAATATGCCTGATTACAGTGCTTTTGGAATCAACATCCTGTGCGCAGGATGAATTTATGGAACAAGGCGATAATCTCCCGGAAGGCAGATACCCCTTGTTGATTTCATCTGTCACTCTCAAGGCGGAAAGCAACGTGCAGACTACTCCGAAAACCCGCGTATCAGAAAATCCCGACGGAAACAGTAGTGTTTGGGATTGGGATGGAACGGAGAAAATCGGTGTGCAGATTTATGCCGATGAGGAAGCCGCCACATTTACATTGAACAATGACAGAACTCTGACTGCCGACAATATCCTGTATTGGAAGAATACACAGACCACCACCGTCACAGCATGGTATCCCGTAGAAACGGAAGTGTCGCTTGCCAATCAAAGCGACAAGCTGGCATATGTGTTGAAAGGTAGCGGAGAAGGCAATTTCGATAACCCAGTTGCACTCAATTTCTCCCATGCTCTCGCCAAAGTGCGGGTGGTCTTTTCCGATAGAATCACACCCGAGCTGACGCCCTCTATGGTCAGCATCCTTGCCCCTACCACATGTACTGTCAATAAAGGAGTGGTAACACCGGGCAGACACACTGACTATATCCCTATGCACAGAGCCTGGGACAACGATGGTAACATAGGCTACGAAGCCAATGTAACTCCGAACCTCACATTGAAAGACAATGCTTTTCAACTGTTTGTCGATGGTAAGATTGTGAACTGCTCCACAACCAAAGTCCTTACGCAAGCCGGACAACTACATGTCATCACACTGACGTTAAACGAGAATGTGAAAGAAATCAATGTGTCTGACATCACCGATAAGGAATACACCGTCAGCGGCAATGTGTATCTGAAAGGTGACGGAAACGCCAAAGACTTGAAGCTGATAATGAAACCTGAAGCGAAGTTGACGATAGAAAACGTTAATCTTGCTCCGACAACCGATGGTAATGCCATTACATGTAAAGCCAAGGCTACCTTACGCTGAAAGGGAGCAATACGCTGACAGGAAAATATACCAGCGGTTTTGGTTACTGTGGCATTCAGGTAGAAGGAGGATCATTAACTATCAATGGCGCGAACGAGGCAAAACTGATAACAAATGGAGCAGGATCCAATAGCGCAGGTATTGGGGCGACCAATGGCGCGAGTATCATCATTAATGGGGGCTATATTGTGGCCAACCAAGGTGGTATAGGAGAATCAACCGGCATCGGCAGTGCCGGTTGGGGTCGAACGTGTGGAAACATCATTATCAATGATGGTATCATCGAATCATGGGGAGGGAGTTATTCCGCCGGCATCGGGGGAAGCAACAGCGGTGATTGTGGCGACATCATCATCAGAGGTGGTAATATCAAGGCATACGGTGGATTGCAGTCACCGGGTATAGGCAATGGTGACGATGCGTCCTGCGGCAATATTACCATATTGGGTGCAAGTACGGTGGTTTATGCAAAAAAAGGAACAATTGATTTGCAAAAACCTGCCAATCCGATAGGTTGGAACAATTACAACGGCAGTTGTGGCACAGTCTCTATCGGTTCTGAATGCGATGTGACGCAGGAATAAAATCTCCTCGAAGTCCATGCCCTCTCTTTTTTTGCCATGGCTGATTGGGCTAATAAGACCAATCATTCAAATTAGCCTTATTAGTCCAATTGGCCCGTTTGGGCTAATTATCATCTATGACTTTTGCATGGCTGTGAGCAACGCTTCACGGAGGTGTGCGTCCAGTTCCGCGCCTGTTTGTGTGGCAATGTTGAACCCTGCAAGAAAGAGGTTGAGAACACCCATGGCGCGAAGGTGTATAAGAACGCTTTGCGTAGAGATATTGCCTTAAACGGCTAACTTTTTGGATCTTTAATGGCTATTCAAAAACTTGTCGGCTGCATCAACGCACTTTGCAAGAGCATACCAGAACAAGCAACCAAAACACCCCAAAAGAAATATGGCTAAGAAGATACCCCAACCAAAATCTTCCAGCAATATTAGCCCTGAAATTATGGCTGCTAATATGGTAACAATACCGACTACTCGTAGGGTAACA
>JAUNPQ010000045.1 GCA_030536615.1 Bacteroidales bacterium
TAATTGAAGTGGCGCCGAGAGTGATTGCTGATCCGTGTGATTATGAAGCGCGGGCCAATATCATGTGGGCCGGGACGCAGGCACATAATGGCCTGTGTGGATGCGGACGCGCCGAGGACTGGGCAAGCCACGGTCTGGAGCATGAACTCAGCGCTTTGTATGGCGTGACACACGGTGCCGGTCTGGCTGTTGTCAATCCGGCGTGGATGACACATGTCGCAAAGACTAAACCGGAGAAAGTGGCCCAGATGGCCAGACGTGTGTTTGATGTTGTTGAGGCCGATGATCATGCGGCAGCCACAGAGGGCATAAAGCGTCTGCGTGAGTTCTACCGTAGCATCGGAATGCCGCTGACACTGGCTGAACTGGGTGTTGAGAATGCGGATATAGATGCCCTTGTGCACAACGTCCATGTAAACAAGGGTACACCTTTCGGCGCTTACATGCCGTTGTATCCGGAGGATTCACGTGCCATATATGAACTGATGCTATGACTGCCTGATTGTGTCCATTAGACGTCGGTACTGCCCTTTGTCAATGGTTTTCCTGCCATACTGCACGGCGTGGGCCGGACATATATGATAGCAGCGTAAGCACATCATGCATCGGTTGCTCCAAGCCGGATGACGGTCTTTGCACATGGATATATTTTCCATGGGGCAGGAGTTGGCACACAACCCGCAACCGGTGCAGGAGCCTGAGGCATGAAACGGCTTGGGTGATGTGAGGAATCTGTTGAACAGAGGACGCACTATGACGGTTTTTATCCATGCATATCGTCCCGGGATGCTGTCGTCGGGAACCTTTGCATTGTCGGCGATATGTCTGGCTATCATGCTGATACGGGACTCGCTGTTTACAATCTTGTCAGTTTCCGTCTCCGTGCTGTCAACATCAAAGCCTTTCATGAATGTATAGGTGTTGGGCATCTGAATGCAGAAAGCGGCGGCAGTCATGAATCCGCGTTTGCGCATTGTTTTCCGCCAGCATCCGGCCGTTAGTCCGGAGTCATCTCCGCAAGTGGCCACCATCCAGTGGACCGTGTCTGCGGCGCTCTCGATTGTGGCCTTTTTCATTATTTCATGTATGGCCGGCGGAATGCCCCATGAGTATACCGGAAACATCCATATTATGCGCCTGTCTGTATCTTTCAGCCGGATATGTATGTCTTGCGGAGCATCAGGCATGTGGCGCGACAAAGACATGATCTCATCGCCAAGAATATCCGAAAGTTTATGGGCGCAGAACAGGGTGTTGCCTGTCCCGGAAAAACACACAATCATTTCTTTATATTCCGGATTGTGACCTGAGTGGCGCCATAGCCATACTCGCGGAACGAGGCGTCCTGAACGTCATGACCTTTGTAAAGGTGTGTGAGCTCTTTCATCAGGGCCTGTCTGAGCACCCCTTCTCCCTTGCCGTGTATGAAGATTATTTTTTTGCCGATCAGGCGTCTGTTGGCATTCATCACCTCGCGGAATTTGTCAATCTGAAGGTTGAGCATGTCTCCGGCGCTGAGGCCGTGAGTGTTGTCGATCAGTTGGTTTATGTGCAGGTCAATGACAAGGGGCGTGTTGATGTCCTGTGCCGTTTTTACAGGCTGTGTGCGCCTGTTGACAGGTTTGCGGTCATTGGCGCGTTTGCGCTGCATTTCCTGTACAAGAGCATTGCGGACAGCTTCTGTCTTTACGGGGTCAAATGGTTTGTCATCGTGGACAATGCTAAAAGCCAATACCGGGTTGTCAAAATATTCGTTGTCGCGGAAACAGTGCAGTTTGAAAAATTTTGTGGTGTCGACTTTGAACGAGACGTTTCCGGGCATCTTAGGCTCGAATGTTTTTTTGCACTTGAATGCGATATACTGCACGGCCATGCGCTCAAACTTCCCGACTTCCTCACCTGAGAATGTTCCCAACAGAACTTGGATATTGGGTTCCACAATACCGGCATAGCGCGTTGTCCAACTCTCGGGACTCTCTGCCTCGGCGGTGAGGAAAGTGAAGTAGAGGAAATAGTTCGAGTCATTGACCAGTGAGGCCTCATAGTTTGTGGAACTGATGTGCCGGAGGTCAATGGCTTCAAATCCAAGGACAACGTTCAGCTTGTCACCGTATGGGGTCTCCTCGTCGGTGTCAGGCTCATCGGTCATGTCCACTGCCGGCGCGGGAGCAACTGTAGCTTCTTTTTGCGAGGCAGATACCGTTGTCTGTGCTGCTGCCGGTTGCACCGCTGTTGTTTGTGTAGGTTTGTCCGGCTCGGTGCGAGCTGCCTCTTCGGCCGATCTCACAACAACACACTCACGTACCGGGATTGGTGTCTCAAAGCCGTCATCATCAACATATGCGGTGTTTCCCTCTATCCTGATTATGCGTCCTCCGCCTACAGCATTGAGGTAACGCACTATGTCGCCTTGTTTTGCCATGATTACGAGTGTTTTGTATGTTTGAACGCCTCAGAACTATCTGTTGTTCGAGGCAGTGTGAATGACTCTGTTATATACAAATTACGCCCGCCGTGTTTGTCGGCGGGCGTTTTATGAAGAGGTTGTCTATTTGACGCGTATTTTCTGTCCCGGTTTCAAAGTGGCGTTGGCTTTCAGACCGTTCATTTTACATAGTTTCGCGACGGTGGTGTTGTTGCGGTTGGCTATGCGGCTCAAAGAATCGCCTTTTTTCACAGCCACGGTCTTGCGTGCGTTACGTGTCGTAGCTTTTCTGTGGGCTTTGCCTGAGTTGTCGGCGGCAGATGCTGCACGTTGGGCTGTGTAAGCGCGTGCATATTCGGCATTGGCCTCGGGCGAGTAGTTACGTGCCTGAGTGTAAGTACGTTTGTCGAATGTGTATGTGTCTGTATGGGTTGTCTGGTTGGCAAAATCGAAGATGGCTGCCGGGTTGATGGCGTAGCCCATGTAGCGTGTCTCGAAATGCAGGTGGGGACCTGTGGAACGTCCGGTGTTTCCGGCCAGACCGATGGGATCACCGGCTTTGACATATGTGCCGGGCTCCGCTATGAAACGTGACAGGTGTCCGTAGACGGTCTCAAGGTCATTGGTATGGCGGATGACGATATATTTGCCATAGCCTTTTGCCTCGTATTTGTTTATACGCACGCGACCGTCAAAGGCGGCGTATATTGTGTCTCCGACACTGGCTTTGAGGTCAACGCCCTTGTGCTGTCTGCGGAAACGGGGACGGTAGCCGTAAGGTGAGGTGACGTATCCTTTGCAGGGCATGTGGAATTTGTCCAGATCGCGGATTATGACTGTCTGCGGAACTTCGACGTTTGCATAGCAGTTCACCATGTTTGAATTCCATCCAATTTCATAGATGTCACCCTCGGGGGCTTCTTCCTCGCTGTAGTTGAGGTAGTCAATGGTGGGGTTGACTGATATTGAATGGGATATTTTGGCTTGGTTGGCAAGAAGGTTATCGGCCTGTTCGGTGTGTTGTCCGGGCAGCCGGTAGGTCTGTGAAAATGATGTGAGTGTGGCTATTGCTGCCACGATGATGCTTGTAGTGATCCGAGAGAGATTCATTGGTTTTTTATGGCGTCCGGTACATTTTCTCGTTGCATGTACCGATGACTGGTATTTTTTAGATTGATTGGTGTTCTGATTTATGATTGGGTTGCGATATTGCGATTTGCCTTTGGGTGTCGGGACGTCAGCTGAGTTCATCCGGGCCGTATGTGGCGTCACGGACAAGGAGGCTGTAGTCAAATATCTCGTTGTCGCTGAAGAATCGCTTTACTTCTATGGCGGCGTTCTCAACGCTGTCTGAGGCGTGGATTATGTTTTCCTGACCGCTCATGCCGAAGTCTCCGCGTATTGTGCCGGGGGCGGCTTTGCGGCTGTTTGTCGCGCCGGTCATGGCTCTGACAACTTCAACGGCATCTTTGCCTTCCAGACACATTGTTATTACAGGTGTGGCCATCATGGACTTCAGCAGGGTGGGGAAGAAAGGACGGTCAACAAGGTGTGCATAGTGCTCGGTGAGAATCTTTTCATCAAGTTGCATCATCTTGATGCCGGCAATCTGTAGGCCTTTGCGCTGAAAACGGTCTATGACCTGACCAACAAGCCCGCGCTGAAGAGTTGACGGTTTCAATATGATAAGTGTTCTTTCCATAATCGTATCTGCGTTCGGTTGTGTCCTTTCATTTGTCCATAAGGCAAAAGAACCATAAAATTGGTTGGCGTCTGCCTTTAACAATATTTTTGAGAACACCCGTGTTTAAATGTGGCTTATTTCGTTACTCTTCAAAGTTAGTGATTTTTTGTGGCAAAATGAAACAATCGCCGCATTAAAAAATCATAAAGAGTCCATGAAGGTAGTAAAATTCGCTTGTAATTTCTTTATAATTAAAGAGATATATAAAAACATGTTTTATAACATATTTCTGAACAATTAATCCATTGCGGGAAATTTATTGTCGCAACAACGTTAAAAAATATAAACAACCTCTTGAACTCAGGATCTCTTTTCCAATATCAACTTATTTTGCTCCAGTCCACATTGTGGTTCACAGTCAATGCCAGGCTGCGGGCAAAGACGGCGTTGTCCGGATGCTTCAGAAGGGGGTCAGCGTCAAGGATGAGTTCGGCATAGTGGCGTGCAAGCTGAATGATGCGGCCATCGGTTGCCAGACTTGCAATGCGCAGGCTGAATGCAATGCCGCTTTGGCGTGTCCCTTCCATGTCTCCGGGTCCGCGCATGCGCATGTCCGCCTCGGCAATTATGAACCCGTCAGGGGTGTTTGTCATCAGTTCGAGCCTCTGGCGTGTATCACGGCCAATCTGATGGCGGCTCATGAGAATGCAATGGCTTTTTTCCGCGCCACGTCCCACACGCCCGCGGAGCTGATGAAGCTGCGAGAGGCCAAACCGCTCGGCATTCTCAATGATCATGACAGTGGCATTGGGCACATTTACGCCAACTTCAATGACTGTTGTGGCAACAAGGATCTGAGCTTTGCCGGTTGCGAAAAGTTCCATCTGATAGTCTTTTGTCTCCGGTTTCATGCGGCCGTGCACAAAGGCAACCTTGTAGTCGGGAAATGTTTCACGTATGGTTTCATACCCTTCCTCAAGACTTTTCAGGTCCAGTTTCTCGTTTTCCTCGATAAGCGGATAGACAATGTATGCCTGACGTCCCTGTCGCAACTGCCGTCCCAGAGCTTTGTAGACATCCAGTCTGTTTTCTTCATATCGCAGAATTGTTTCCACTGGCTTGCGTCCCGGCGGAAGCTGGTCAATGACGGAGACATCAAGATCTCCATAGACGGTCATAGCCAGAGTGCGCGGAATGGGCGTGGCTGTCATGATGAGGATGTGGGGGGCCGGATTGTTTTTTCCCCACAGGCGTCCGCGCTGTGCCACACCGAACCGGTGCTGCTCATCAATGACGGCTATTCCGAGGTTACGGAACTGCACGGTGTCCTCAACAAGTGCATGTGTGCCGACAAGTAACTGTATGCTTCCGTCCATCAGTCCCCGGTGTATGCTGCGGCGCTCGGCGGTGCGGGTGCTGCCGGTGAGCAGACGCACGTCAATGCCTATCTGTGCGGCCATGCCGCGGAGTGTCTCATAGTGTTGTGTGGCAAGTATCTCCGTGGGGGCCATCAGGCAAGCCTGTGCACCATTGTCAATGGCCAGAAGCATGCACATCAATGCCACAAGTGTTTTCCCTGAGCCGACATCACCTTGCACCAGACGGTTCATCTGATGACCGGACCGCACGTCCTCACGTACCTCACGGATAACTCTTTTCTGGGCGTCTGTCAGACTGAACGGCAGGCATTCATTGTAGAAGCGGTTGAAGAAAGTGCCGACACGGCTGAACACCAGTCCCTGACTGGCTGTCTTGCGGCGCCGTGTGGTGCGCAGAATGTCTGTCTGGATGTATAAAAGTTCTTCAAACTTGAGTCGTTCACGGGCTTTCCGGAGACTGTCGGCTGACCGCGGTGTGTGCACATCAATAAGTGCCTGCCGCAGTGGGGGGAAGTTCAGTTCTGAAATTATGAACGGTGGCAACGTCTCTGTGATATTGGGATGTGCGGCCAACAGATTCACTATCCATGTGTGGATGGTCCGTGATGAGATGCCACGGTTGCGCAGTGTTTCAGTAAGAGGATAGACGCCCCGCAGTCCCTCTGTGCTTCCGGCTGAGCCCACCACATCCACTTCCGGATGCACCATTGACCATGCATTTGTGGCCGCAAAGAAGCTTGGTTTGCCGAATACAATGTATTCCGTCCCGGTTGAGAAGGCTTTGCTGATCCCCTGTATGCCCTTGAACCATAGTATTTCCATGCGGTGTGTGCCATCAGTGAAAAGACCTACAAGGCGTTTCTTGGCGCCTTCGCCATGGGTTGTGAATGTCAGGAAACGCCCGCGGACCTGAACGCTTGGCATCTCACCGCTGAAATCAGCTATTCTGTAGGTTCTGCTCCGGTCAACGTAATTGCGTGGATAGTGGCAGAGCAGGTCATAGGCTGTGTGGATGTCAAGCTCTTTGGCTATAAGCTTGGCCCGCTGTGGCCCTATGCCTTTCACATATTGTATATCTATCTCGCGCAGTCTGTTCACTGTATGCCGGTAAGTTTCAGGAGTGTTTCGGCCAATGCGATGTCGCCCGGCAAAGTTACTTTTATATTGTGAGCGTCACCATCAACCATTGTAACCTGCACCCCTGACCGTTCCACAACAGAGGCATCATCGGTAAGCATGGGGTCTGCGCAGTTGATTGCGCTGTATGCGTTGCGGAGTATGTGAGCATCGAATCCCTGCGGTGTCTGGACGGCGCGGAAGATACTGCGGTCCACCGCTTTGCCGGTATCGGCACGCCGCATCGAATCAGTGACGGGGATTGCCGGCACAGCAGCTTTTGAAACGGTGGCTGCGGCAACGACGCGGTGTATCAGTTCAGGGCTGACAATGGGGCGGCCGCCGTCATGAACCAGAATTATGTTTATGTCAGAGGGTAACGCTGACAGCGCTTTATACACGGACTCGCAGCGTGTGCCACCCCCTTCGGCCACAGGCGGTGATGCGAATTTGTATTCGCTGCATAATGAGGCCCAATAGGCTTTCATGTCCGGAGAGAGAGCCACAACGATGCTTGCATCAGGCAGCGCTGTGCGGAAAGCATCGATGGTGTGCATCAGCATGGGGCGTCCTGCCAGCAGCCGGAACTGTTTGGGCACATCGCCACCAAAGCGGTGGCCGCTACCTGCGGCCACCACAATGATTCCGGTATGTGTTGACGGAATATCCATCATTCTCATCAGGTTTTGTCACCAGGCAAAGATGGGATAGTCAGCTATCATTCTGTTCACTTGTCCGCGAACGTCATCAATGACTTCGGGACTGTCGGGGTTGCTGAGCACGCGGTCAATCATGTCGGCGATAAATTCCATGCGGTCTTCTTTCACGCCACGGGTGGTGATTGCCGGTGTGCCCAGACGTATGCCTGATGTCTGGAACGGAGAACGGCTGTCAAAGGGAACCATATTCTTGTTGGCGGTGATGTCTGCGTCTACAAGAACTTTTTCAGCCACTTTTCCGGTCAGATCAGGGAATTTTGTGCGCAGGTCAACGAGAATGCAGTGATTGTCTGTGCCTCCTGACTCAATCTTGTAGCCACGGGCGGCAAGAGCACCGGCAAGAGCGGCGGCGTTTTTCCTGACCTGTTTCTGGTATTCCTTGAACTCGGGTTTCAGAGCCTCTCCGAAAGCAACGGCTTTGGCTGCGATGACATGTTCAAGTGGGCCGCCCTGCACACCGGGGAAAACTGCTGAATCAAGCAACTGTGACATTTTTTTGATGACTCCTTTTGGTGTGGTGATGCCCCACGGATTGTCAAAGTCTTTGCCCATCAGGATGATGCCTCCGCGCGGGCCGCGCAGGGTCTTATGCGTTGTTGAGGTGACAATGTGCGCATACTTCACGGGGTTGTCAAGCAGGCCGGCGGCAATGAGTCCGGCCGGATGTGCCATGTCGACCATGAATATGGCGCCTATTTCATCGGCGAGGCGGCGCATGCGGGCATAGTCCCACTCACGGCTATAGGCACTGGCGCCTCCGATAATGAGCTTGGGACGCTCACGGCGTGCAGTCTCTTCCATATTCTCGTAGTCAACCAGTCCGGTCTCGGCGTCAACATTATATTCAACAGCCTTGAACATCAGTCCTGAGAAGTTCACAGGGCTGCCGTGGCTCAGATGTCCGCCGTGTGCCAGATTCAGGCCCATGAATTTGTCACCCGGTTTGAGACAGGCCATGAACACGGCCATGTTGGCCTGTGCGCCTGAGTGTGGCTGTACGTTGGCATATTCAGCTCCGAAAAGTTCTTTAAGCCTCTCGCGTGCTATGTTCTCGGCCTCGTCAACAACCTGACATCCGCCGTAATAGCGGTGACCGGGATAGCCTTCGGCATATTTGTTTGTCAGGCACGAGCCCATGGCGCGCATCACTTCTTCGCTCACAAAGTTTTCGCTGGCAATGAGTTCTATGCCCTTTTTCTGACGCTGATGCTCGCGCTCTATAATTCCGAATATCTCTTTGTCTTTTTCCATGACTATTATGATTTGATTGGTAAGTTATGTCATAATCGTGGGATGCCGTTTACCGGTCATTGTAGCCGGCGTAAGATGTCGTAAAGAAATCAGAGGCAAATATAACTAAATTCCCATGCGCCACCAAATTTTTTGAAAAGTGCAGATATAATAACGGAAGCGCCCATGTTTTTCAGGGGCGCTTCCGCTATTATATTTGAAAATGTTTCTGACAGTTTCCCTCTGGGAGGAGAAATGTCACATGTGCGTTTTTTACATCATGCCGCCCATGCCACCCATACCGCCTGCGGGCATGGCTGCGGCAGCGTTCTCGTCTTTTTTCTCGGCGATGACGCACTCTGTGGTAAGGAACATTCCGGCTATCGAGGCAGCGTTCTCAAGAGCCACGCGGGTAACTTTGGCAGGGTCAATGACGCCTGCGGCGTAGAGATCCTCGTAGACATCGGTGCGCGCATTGTAGCCGTAATCGGCTTTGCCTTCGCTGACCTTCTGGACAACCACGGCACCTTCAACACCGGCGTTGGCGGCTATCTGGCGCAGAGGTTCTTCAATGGCGCGGCGAACAATGTCAATACCGGTCTGCTCATCGTCATTCTCGCCTTTTAGGGCCTTGAGGGCTTCCAGGCAACGTATGTAGGCCACGCCCCCGCCCGGCACAATGCCTTCGGCGATGGCTGCACGTGTGGCGCTGAGAGCGTCATCAACGCGGTCCTTCTTCTCTTTCATCTCAACCTCACTGGGAGCGCCGATGTGCAGCACGGCAACACCGCCGGCAAGTTTGGCAAGACGTTCCTGAAGCTTCTCGCGGTCATAGTCGCTTGTTGTCTGTTCAATCTGGGCGCGTATCTGGGCAACGCGGGCGGCGATTGCCTCTTTTGCACCGGCACCGTTCACAATGGTGGTGTTCTCTTTGTTGACAGTCACACGCTCGGCGCGGCCAAGATCTGTGAGGGTGGTGTTTGCAAGCTGCATGCCTTTTTCCTCGCTGACAACAACACCGCCGGTCAGGATGGCTATGTCCTCGAGCATTTCTTTGCGGCGGTCACCGAATCCGGGAGCTTTGACGGCGCAGATTTTCAGAGAGCCGCGCAGACGGTTCACAACGAGTGTGGCAAGAGCTTCCTGATCAACATCCTCGGCGATGATCAGCAGGGGGCGTCCGCTCTGTGCTGTTGCCTCGAGAACGGGGAGAAGGTCTTTGAGGTTGGAGATTTTTTTGTCATAGAGCAGCATGTATGGGCTGTCCATCTCGCATTCCATCTTCTCGGCGTTGGTGACAAAGTAGGGTGAGATGTAACCGCGGTCAAACTGCATGCCCTCAACAATGTCTATGGTTGTCTCTGTGCCTTTGGCTTCGTCAACGGTTATGACACCTTCTTTTTTAACTTTTTTCATTGCCTCGGCAATCAGTCGGCCAATCTTCTCGTCATTGTTGGCCGAGACGCGTGCCACATCTTCAATTTTCTTGAAGTCATCGCCCACGGGCTCTGCCATTTCCTTGATTTTGCCCACGACCTCAGCCACGGCTTTGTCAATTCCGCGTTTCAGGTCCATGGGGTTGGCACCTGCGGTGACATTTTTGAGACCTACGTTGATGATTGCCTGTGCCAGAACGGTTGCGGTGGTTGTGCCGTCGCCGGCGTCATCACCGGTCTTGGAAGCAACTTCCTTGACCAACTGCGCGCCCATGTTCTGGAGGGGCTCCTCCAGTTCTACTTCACGGGCCACGCTCACACCGTCCTTGGTGATGTGCGGAGCACCGAATTTCTTGTCAAGTATAACGTTGCGGCCTTTAGGTCCAAGTGTCACTTTAACGGCATCGGCCAGAATGTCAACGCCTTTTTTGAGTTCTTCACGGGCTTCCGTGTTGAATTTTATTTCTTTTGCCATTTTATTGCGTTTTTGTTTTATTCAGTAATAATATATATTGTGTTGTGCGGAGATCGGTGTTCATTAGCCTATTTTGGCAAGAACATCGCTCTGACGCATGATCAGCACTTTCTCGCGCTCAATCTCAACCTCTGTGCCGGCGTATTTGCCATAGAGCACAACATCGCCTTCCTTGAGTTCCATAACTTCATCTTTTGTGCCGGGACCCACAGCCAGAACAGTTCCTTTAAGGGGTTTTTCCTTTGCGGAGTCGGGGATGATGATGCCGGCTACGGTTACTTCTTCGGCAGGCGTGGGCTGAATGAGCACGCGGTCTGCTAATGGTTTTACGTTCATGATTGTTATGTTTTTATTGGTTGTTTATATTGTTTGATAATCTATCCGGCGGTGGTGAATGAGCCTCACATGCCGCGCTCTGAAACTTATACAGCACATTTCATGCCAATGTCAAAAATCTGACATTGACTGACACATGGATAACACTTGTCAGAATGTAAATGTTTACGGAGTGGTATTATACGCCCTCTAAATGGAGCCATTATCCGAATAATTGACTAACTTTGTGGCTTAGTTCTGATAAACCAATCAATTATTATGTCCAGAATACTATTTTTGTTGCTTTTTGCGGCATTGTCATTGCCGTGGCTTGAGGCCCGGAGCAATGACGCTGTGCCCGAGAACACTTATGCTGTGACTGTGAAGATGCACGATGGCGGTACATTTACAGTCGCTGTGGGCTCCGAGCCTGTGAAAATCAAGATTGCCGGTGCCGGGAGTAAAACCATCGGAGCAGTCATGTTGGGTGATACTGAGATCACAGCATTACTTGACTCCGACGGGTGCATAACCCTCAATGATGCCGACAATCCGGGCACGGCTATCACTGCTGACACAACCATAACAATAACTTTTACAGAGACACCGCAGGAATGAAAACCGGAATAACAATTCTATTGTCGTTGCTTACCGCCATGCTGGCCGCACCTCAGGCGTCGGCACAGATACTCACACAGGGTTACGAATGGAACGTGACCGAGGGGCAGATATTCAATGCCGGTGAGGAATACAAGATCACCTGCACAGTGACCAATCCCAATCTTTCGACCCCTATCCGCTTTAAATACGTATTGAACAACAGCACTTATTTCGTCGCTACCGATGACGGGATAATGTGCACGAATGAGCCGACAGGATTTGACAACTCGTGGTGTATGCTCAAAATCTCATCCAGCCCCTATTCCTCCGGCGATTTTTCAGGCACAGATGCAATGTTCACAATATTCGCAGGTACAGCGGACGGTTGCATGGGTTTCCTCAGGAACTATGGCAACGGCGCTTATCCATACTTTGCCAAATGGGCCGATGACACCCACAAATCTCTCATCCTTTGTCGTGGAGGCCGTGACGGCACATTGACAATACCCGCTTCTCTGAATCACCGTATTCCGGGATATTCCGACGATCTTCCCATAATCTCCATTGCTGACGAGGCGTTCAAGGCCAATACCGACGTTACCGATGTGGTGTTTGAACAGTCGTCTCCGGGCTTGCAGATAGGCAGCAATATCTTTGTCGGGTGCACCGCTATCACCTCCGTCAAAGTCAATGATGCCGTCCCACCGGCTTGTGCCGATGATGCATTCAATGCTGTCGGCTCAACGGCCACGTTGAACGTGCCTGTGGGCAGCGTACTTGCCTATCGCCGTGCCGCCGGCTGGAATAAGTTCAAAAATGTTGTCAATACCAATGGCGATAAAGAGCGGGACATCATCTCAGGCAACTACAAGGCCCGGTTTTCCGATGATTTCAGCAGCCTCACCATTACAGGCATCATCAATGATGTTGAGGAACTGATTATCCCTGCCTCACTTGATGTAGAGGGTGTGCAGGTGCCTGTAAATGCTGTTGCGCAGGACGCTTTCAATGGCAATAGCTCCATAAAACGCATCGTAATACAGCCGGCAGAGACCGAACTTAACCTCGGCAACGGCTGCTTTGCTGAGATCCCATTTGTCAGTCTCAGAATAGACCGCAATTTCAAGGTAAATTCCGGTGATCAGACAGAAAAGCACCCATTCTACTATACAGGACAAAATGTTACCGCGACGCTGGAATTCGGCGATAATATCACCAAGATATGCGCATATGCATTTAATAGCGTTAACGGCAACCGTAAGTTCTCGGCCTTGAAGCTTGGAAGTAACATTACCAATATAGGCTTCTGCGCATTCCGTGGGTTCAGAAATATTACGGAACTTGTGCTTCCGCAAGGTCTGCGTTATATTGATACACGCGCTTTCAGTTATAATGTTTCCGTAAAGGAACTTGTCATTCCGGCCTCTGTGTCAACAATTGGTCACGATGCATTTCAGTATATGACCGCATTGGAAACTGTTGAGTTTATTGGCAATATGGAGGGGGGAGAACTCACGACAGAAGTTTTCTATGGCTGTAAAAATATAAATGAGGTCGTACTTCATTCAGCCACACCGATAGGAATGGAGTATGAAAACCATAATCCATTCGATTCCGAAGTACTGGATGGTGCGATTCTTTGTGTGCCCGGCGGCACACTTGCCGCTTATGAGGCTGCCGCCGGTTGGAAAGACTTTGATATGATTGTTGATGCCGACGGCAACTTCCACCGTGAGGGACTCGCCCTGCGTTTCACTGAAGCCGGACGCAGCGAAGCTGCCGTCACCGGCGTTGTTGACCAGACTGTCACAGAACTCACCATTCCAGAGACCATGACCAAGCCCCGGGGTGCATTCCGCATAACAGAGGTTATGCCTCGGGTATTCAAGAATTGTGATAAACTCACCACAGTCACATGTCTTTCATCTATGCCGATAGAGGCTTCCACCCGACTTTTCGGAGCATCATATGCTGATGTGAGAAAACTGATAGTTCCCGTAGGATCGGTCCGGCGTTATTTTAAGACTGACAGTTGGGGCAGCAATTTCAACATCATCGTCAATACCGAGGGCAGCGATGAGCGAGAGTACTCTGTGCCGCCGTTTGTGACAAGATTCGATGAAAAATACGATCGTTACGGGATATACAATGTCATCGCGAGTGAAGATCTGACCGAATTGACTATCCCGGCCACACTGCCTTACTATGACGAGGAGTTCATTGTCGATAATATAACAGGTGCCGACGTGGATCTGGACAAACTTGTCATAGCTTACCATGAAACTCCTCTTGGCATGGCACACAATGCTTTCGGGAAGCATCTCATAAAGGAAATAATTGTAGATCGCCCGGTCAACGGTGGCACGCACCCGTTTGATTGGGTTACCTCCGATTGTATCACATTCACTGACAATGTCACTGAAATTCCCGTTGATATCTGCAGCTGGATGAACGTGAGGAATATCCGTCTCGGTGCCAATGTGACGGCTGTAAAATCAGGAGCATTCGCCTATGTGACAAATCTTAGGAATGTCTGTCTTGATGCAATAGTGCCACCTGTGTGTGCCGCTGATGTATTTGATACAGTAGATCTCTCGACAGTGACCCTTACGGTGCCCACAGGTACTCTTGCGGCCTACGCTGCTGCCGATGTCTGGAAAGACTTCGGCACGATTGTGGAGGCCGACGGCACTTTCATTGCAGGCATATTTATATGCCAGATGGATATACGCAAGGGTTATGAGGATCAGATTAAAATCAAAGGCCTTGTCAGGCCCGAAGAAAATGGCGGGATGCTCGTCATCCCCGGAAAACTTACATACAGGGGAAGAGAGCATATGGTGAGCCTAATAATGGAAGACGCCTTTTCCGGAAATGAAAACATCAAGTCTATAGTCATCCAACCCGGTGACGGCGAGTTGTATCTCGGAAACTGCTGCTTTGCAAACATCCCGTTCACATCGTTGACCATCGATCGCGACTTCCGCTGGCAGCAAGGGCAGGCATACCAGTCTCCGTTCAAATTTGATGGTGACGCGCCGATGGCAACCCTGACTCTCGGCAACAATATGACAGAGGTCAGCCGTTATGCATTTGATTATGTCGGAGATCGGTTTGACAAGGTGATGATGGGTGACAATATCACTCGCATCCAAACCTGGGGAATGCCTAACTTCACTAAGGCAACTGAACTTAGATTGCCGCGGAATCTTGAATATATCGGTTCTGAAGCTCTCAAGAATTGGTTTAAAATCAAACAGTTGGTTATTCCCGCATCAGTCTGTTTGATAGATAGGTATGCATTTTCATCGTGTACGGCAGTTGAAACTCTTGAATTTGAAGGTAACGATGAAAACATCATGATAAAGGATTGTGCTTTTGACTGGCTTTTAAATCTGAAAGACGTGATAGTGCGTTGGAAAAATCCCGTTTCGCTTCAGGCATACACATTCCGACGTCCGGTTTCATGTCCAAAAGCTACATTGAATGTACCCGAAGGCAGTGTAAAGGCGTACTCTCAGGCCGATGTATGGAAGAATTTCTCGCTTATCACGGATGGCACCGAGTCGTGGCCGCACGCCGTAACGGTAGGCATGCCTGACCATGCGTCTGTGACATTTTATGAGCGAGTGGCGCCATTGAATGTGGACATAACGGCCTCGCATGGCTGGCTGATTCACAGTGTCAGCCATAATGACAACGAGGTGACAGACATGCTCGGCTCCAACGGCAGATATGTGATCACCGGAAAGGATGCCAATGAGCATAATCTGAATGTTGTATTTGAGCAGGATGTGGTGAACGGCATCGGAAACGTTTCTGCCGATGACAGTAATGTCCGTGTGCGTGTTGTTGACGGTACAATATACATAACAGGTGCAACTGACACAGCCATAGCTACTGTCTATGACATAAATGGTATCTGTCTTTATGCCGGCACAGAACGCGCAATCAGTCTCAATGGGCGCGGCACATTCATCCTGAAAGTCGGCACAAGGATATTCAAAGTCCTGCTCTGAACATTATCAGGAATTGAACATATAACCAGTCAGCGTAGACCCGGAACATCTCACTGTGTTCCGGGTCTATCTTGGTTTATGATATATAATCAACCGAAGGAGAAGTGTTGCACCTCCTTAACGGCGGCGTCTCATACTTTTTTATCAGGGAAAAATCACAAGTAAGGAGCCATAATCTAATTGTTGGACTTATTCAATTCTTCCTCTACTAATCTTACTCTTGCTTGCAGTTCTTCAGCAGACGGGAGCAGATTGGAAGGCGAAGCAATCCGGACATTATCATATGAGGCCACACCCATAGGCGTTTGTATGCCTTTGAAAGCCCAACGCACATCTGTTTCATCTTTGTCGCTACAAATCAACAAACCGATAGTGGGATTGTCATCCGCCCCTTTAAGCAGTTCATCAACAGCATTGACATAATAATTGAGTTTCCCGGCATACGCAGGATCGAAAGGCTTTACTTTTAACTCAACCACAACGTATGCCTTTAGTCGGATATGGTAGAACAGCATATCTATCCTGCGAGTACGACCACCAACAATCAGTTCTTTTTGTCGGCCTACGAAAGCGAAGCCGGTTCCAAGTTCAAGAAGGAAACGGGTGATATTTTGTTCTAACGCAGCTTCAAGTTGTTCTTCCTTATAATTCGCCGGAACGGTTACAAAGCCAAAATCATAATTGTCCTTTGTTATTTCCTGAGCCATGCGGCTTTGAGCCTCCGGCAAATACTCCGGAAAATTACTGATAGCCTGACCTTGCTTCTTATATAGATTTGCTTTTAGTGAATTATCTAATGTCTGACGGCTCCAACCGCCCAATATACACTCCCGCAAGTAGAAAACAGCTTCATCAATCGACTTACACTTAGTTGTAATGTTCACCTGATGACGCCACGGTACAAGACCAAGAACCAGAGGTAGGTTGATTTCTCCACCAAGTTGGTGCAGTTTTATAATTTGCTGGATATTCGCCTGTTGCAATTCTCCACCAAGTTGGTGGAGTTTTTCTATTGCATTCGATGAAGAAAAGAATAGAAACCATTTCTTCATAGCCCAAAGATTTGTAGTACTAAATCCTCGGTCGTGGGGAAAAGCCTCCTGCAAATCTAAACTAAGCTGTTCTACAACTCCGCTGCCCCATGTTTCTTCTGCTTTGCGAATCACTAAGTCGCATCCAACGCTCCAGTTGAACGCAAGTTTTTCCGTATTGACCTTGACTGACGCTTTGATTTGAGCAGAACGGTAGCGTTGCTTAATTTCAGAGAGCCATGTGGTATAGTCAGAGTCAATTCTAAAATCATTGATTCTGACTATATGAGGCGGTTTGTCTGTAATGATATCTGACGTCATAATACAAAATTATGAAAAAATCCCGATTCCCACAAATGGGCAAATTTATTATCAGCATGAATGTTCTGTGTATATTTGACTCTGTTTTATATTCTTTGTATCTTTGTCAGTGGAATTCTGATTGTCAATGGAAAAAACGAGTCAAGAAAAAAATAACGTCGACATGCATGTGGATGATGCACTCCGGAAGTATGCGGCTGACTTTCCCATAAACTGGCCAAAGGAGGAATACAAATGGCGGGCACTGAAATGTTTTCAGGATAACTGGAACATTGACAAGGCTGATTTTGCCGGGATGCTTGAGCGGAGTCTGAGTAAATCAGACAATCTTCTTGGCAACAGCTGGGAATGGCCGGCGCGATTTCTTGTAGCGGTGGCCAGACTCTATCCTGAAGAGGTCCGCGCCATGTTCCGCAAACTTTACGATGACGGAAATGATGATATTGCCGACCGTGTTGACGAATTCATTGGCATCTCCGCGCAACTTTATGAGAAAGTCAAGGACAAGCCTGAATTCAGCGCCTATAAAGACCATTTTCAGAAAATCGGTGCTGTCAGTGTCTATCTTTGGCTGCGATTCCCGGACAAGTTCAGTGTGTACAAATACAAGGAGTATTCCAGCATTTCCAGGAAACTTGGACTTGGCATAAAAACTGTGCAAGGAAACAGCGGCGAGGCACTTGTGCACAACTGGGAAATAATGGAGATACTTCACGGAGCCGTTTCGGCCAATCCGGACATTAAGGCACTTATGAATGAAAAAATTGCCGGAAAGCCATCGGAGTATGCACACGATCCGGCCTTTAGAACACTTGCTCAGGATTTTGGCTTCTGGATAAGCCGGTATTATGAACCCTCAGCAGCTTCCGGGAACGAAAATGTCCACAAACCGGCTTTCTGGATCGCACGAATGTCCGAGGCTCCGGAAGATGTGTGGGAAAATGCTCTTAGCGGGGGCTATTGGTGCACGCAGCAGAGATATGAGCATCAGACCAGATCAGCTGTTACCAATCTGCTTAATATTGTGACCGGAATAAGGGTAGGGGATGTCCTTCTGCTGACCTATGGTAAAGAAATACGTGCTTACGGCATTGTAAGGAAGTGTCCGTTTTCCACCGGTCAGGTGGCAAGCATAGCGCAGACCGTAGAAAACGGGGAGCACGAGTTTGATTCAGGGAAAGTTGAATTCTCGGACAGCGATGTGTTCTATGAGGACTTGACAGACGGCACAGACAATTGGGGGCAGCGCATTTATGTGGGCGAATGGCGATGCTATTCCGACCCTTCGGGTGTCACCACTGAGGGAACGGCAAAAGCAGTGATGCGGGGCATTACCCAGCAGTCGGTCTTTGGAATCAGCTCCGCACTCGGAAAAGAAAAAATGAACTCATTGATACGCCAATATGAGGAGAAATATGCTATGATCAGAAAAATCACCAGACTGTTGAGACACAAGAAGAATATTATTCTGCAAGGAGCTCCGGGCACAGGAAAGACATATAACACGGCCGCCATCGCGTTGTCAGTGCTTGGTACAGACAGCGTTGACCTTGACAACCATGAGGCTGTCATGAAGAAATACAAAGAACTTGTGGCCGCCAACCGGATATGTTTCACCACATTTCATCAGTCAATGGACTATGAGGACTTTGTCGAGGGCTTTAAGCCGGTGCCGTCTGACGCGGGAGCACTCAGTTATGAGGTTGAGGACGGAATATTCAAAAGCCTGTGTCTTGAAGCACAGTCAAAATCCGAGGACAATTTTCCGGAGGCCTATGGGAAACTTTGTCAGGCTATTGCCGACTCTGACAAGCCCTATCCGCTTGTAACGCCTACAGGGACAACGTTCCATGTGCGTCTCAACAGCAACAGGAACCTGAGCCTTCTGACCGGCAAAGAACAGAACTGGAACGGCAGTCTGACAAAAGAGAAAATACGCGGATATGCCGAGCAGCAGGATATGGACTATTATTGGCGCGGATATTATATGGGTGTGGTGAAATGTCTGGTTGAGAAGTTCGGCTACAAGGCGGAAAAACGGGAGCAGAAGGACTATGTGCTCATAATTGATGAGATTAACCGAGGCAATGTGTCAAAGATATTCGGTGAGCTGATCACCCTCCTTGAAAGCGACAAACGTTCCGACGGAGATCATCAGATCTCGGTTACGCTGCCATACTCCAAACAGAGTTTCTCGGTGCCGTCAAACTTATATATAATAGGTACCATGAACACGACTGACCGCTCAACCGGTACGATTGACTATGCCGTGCGCCGCCGTTTTGCGTTTGTCACTCTCCCGGCAGACAAGGAGGCCATTCAGAAAGACGGTCCGGCAAGGGATTTGTTTGACAATGTTCAGGAATTCATCAGGAAGTACAGACTTTCGGACCTGTCACTTGATGATCTGATGGTTGGACACAGCTATTTCATGGTCAAGGATGACGGTGTGAACGCCACTGATGAGATTCTGAAACTGAAAATGGAATATGAGGTAATTCCTCTTGTCAGTGAGTATATAAAGGATGGCATTCTCAATGTGTCTAAGGACGAGGCTGAGAAATATTTTGACGCATGGCGCAACCTCCGCAC
Source organism: Bacteroidales bacterium (assembly GCA_030536615.1). Lineage (GTDB taxonomy): Bacteria > Bacteroidota > Bacteroidia > Bacteroidales > Muribaculaceae > CAG-873. The sequence continues at coordinate 19,343 of JAUNPQ010000045.1, forward strand.
CGTGAGTGCAGGCAAACCGGCAGATGATGAAGACGATTCTCAGGGGTGAACATGAGGACCTTGGCTTTGACTGCATTGCCGGGCATGGACTGACTCTGGAACGACTCCTGGACAGAATCAACTATAATTCCAACAGAATTGTATCCGGGCGTGTAAACATGCTTCAGTTCAATATGTCTGCCGGAAAACCCCGGTTGGAATCATTCTTCCGCATCGGTGCCGAATGGCTTGATGATGATGTGGCGCTTGTGGTGTTGCCTAAGATGAAAGATATTGATTATATGTCAATGTTCATGACCTGTCTGAGGTCTCCTGTCTGTCAGAGAACTTTCGGTAATATATATAACATTGATTCTGATGCAAAGCCTATTGAAAGTGAAGTTCTGGACAGTGTCCTGTCACCATTGCTCGTGGTCCATTTTCTGAACTGTGTTGACCGCATAGCTTCCCGTGGGCTTAAGAAAGGATATGTAAGCCGTTCGGGTAATCTCAAAAAAGTGAAAGGACGGCTCAATATACGCAAAAACGAGCGTATGAATATACGGTCGGGGCATTCGGAGCGTGTTTACTGTGACTATCAGGAGTTTTCAGTTGACATCCCGGAGAACCGCGTGCTTAAAAAAGCATTGTGCTTTGCCCGTGCCATGCTTGACGGGATGGCGGGACATCCGTTGCAACCTCAGTTGTGCGCCATGCTCAATCGCTCGCTATCGGCATTCGATGCCGTCAGAGATGAGATTGAGCCGTGGCAGATAGCTACAGTGAAAGTCAACAAACTCTACAGGGGATATGAGGAGGCAATCAGACTGGCCGGTTTGCTGCTGAGACGCTGCGGTTATTCCATCCGGCGAGCATCCCGGGCAAGAAAACATGTCCCTCCGTTTTGCATAGACATGAGCCTGCTGTTTGAACATTATGTCCTTGGGCTTCTTGATCAGGCCTATGGCGATGCAGTCAGATATCAGGCCAGAGGTTATCGTGGACGCTTCATCGCCGACTTCTTGTTTGACGATGGTACGGACAGGGCTGTGATTGACACCAAATATATGCCCCGTTTATCGGATAATGATATTGATGGGGATATTGTCAAACAGCTTGGCGGTTATGCAAGGTCAATAAGCCTGCTCCGCAAGATGGGCATGGATGTTACGGAGACTGATGCTGTGCCTGATATTCCCTGCGTAGTCATTTTTCCACCGGACACTCCGACCGTCACCCCGGTGACCAATCCATTCATGGGTAAATCCCTTTCTTCTTTTCTTGATTGTCCACAGAAAGGGATTGTACGGTTATATAAAGTCCCGGTGGCCATACCTTCCATAAAAACTATAACACTATAGAGATAATAAATTGATATGACTAAAGATGAATCTGCAATATTGCTTGACAAAGCGGCTTTGATCTGCGTCACGAAACATGCCGGACAGCGTGATAAAATGGGCTGTGCCTATTTTCAGCATCCTATGCGTGTGGCCATGCGATGTACGACCGATGAGGAGAAGATGGTTGCACTGTTGCATGACACCATTGAGGACACGGATGTTACACCTGAAATGCTTCTCAAAGAGGGATTCCCTCAGACTGTGGTTGACGGCATTCTGTCTGTGACAAAACGACAGGGTGAGAGCTAC
>JAUNPQ010000046.1:0-14032 GCA_030536615.1 Bacteroidales bacterium
GTTATGGTTTCCTCATCCATATTAGTGATTCCGTATTGTGCAAACTGACGATAAGCTATAGACTTGGCATGATTAAGAATGTCATCTTCCTCAACTTTGACATTCAGAGCCTGAGCAACAGCCTCCTGAATGAGCTGCCATTTGAGCGACGGAAGCATCTGATCAAACTCCTTGTCTATGTTTTCCTCTGTAAGCTCATCATTGCGGGCAATCAGCCATTTTTTCATGAATGAAACGGGAAGAGCCATGTCATCGCCATATTTCTCTACAAAATATTTGCGGAGAGTCTCAGAGAACCAAGCGTGACTGTTTCCTGACAGTGAACGTGCAATCATGTCTTTGACAGCCTTCTCATATTCCTCCTCTGTTTTCACCTGATCTTTTCCAAATACATTGTCAAAGAACTCCTGATCATGCTCAGCCGGTTTGACAACGATTATCTCTGCGATAGACATCTCGAAGTTGTCATGCATGTCGGCAGCGATCGCCTTGTCTATATTGAGCATTGAAGCCAGTTCGGCAGCATTGCCATTGCATGCCTTGAACGGATTGAACACAACCTTGTCATTGACTTTAGCACCAAGGAATTTGGACTTCTCTTCAGCATCGGCGAAAGTGAACGGTGCCACTATTCCGGCAATCACCTGAATGGCACCTTCATTGTCATTTACAGTACCATCTTCCTTGAGCTGCATTATCGAACCTTTGATCACGGCACGCTCATCGGCGGTCTCTCCGGGAACCTGCGCGCCAAAACGCTCGCGCAAAGCCTTGTCCTGTTCCTGAACCATCTCGGCAGATACCTCTATCTCATAGAAAGGCAGGGTAACATCCTTGTCAACCTTTACATTGATCTCCGGAGCGAAACCAACTTCATATTCAAATTTATATTCCTTGTCTTCAAGATTAACCTCTTTCTTTTCAACGGGAAGCGGCTCGCCAAGAATATTCACCTTGTTGTCCTGCAGATATTTCACAACAGCGCGATAAACTTCATCATTGAGAACATCGCTTTTCACCTGACGTCCGAAACGGCGTTTGAGCTGTTCAACAGGTACTTTGCCGGGTCGGAAGCCGGGTATAGGATGAGTCTGACCAATTTTCTTAAGTTCGTCTTTTACTTTTGCTGCATAGTCAGCCTCGACAACATCAACAATGATCTTTCCTTCAGTGTCTGATGTCTTTTCTAACGTTACATTCATGATGGGGATAGTTGATAGAAATAACTATTTGTGTTTAATATTATTACTCAAATATTATGTGAAATATCTGACATTCAGAACAACCTGCAAGTGTATGAAGTTCAGCGGCAGACATTTCGGAGTGCAAATTTAACAAATAAATTTCAGTTAACCAAACATCCCTCACACCGGCGCACATCCATCCCATTAAATCAAAGATTTGATGAAAGCTGTTGAAAACTTTTTTATGCCGGCGCTTGCAAGGATGAACAGAATTAGGTAAATTTGCGTTGTAATCATTGAACAAAGAGATGTTCAACTTTGGATTTGACATAACGATTTCCACATCAAAGTAGATTGGGAAACTCTTCAAATTATTATGAAATACCGAGACAAGCTTAAGCCGCCAATGGCGGGCCCCGCTCCGGTACATCCGGAGGCTGTCGGCAACGGTAGCCGGGGGATTACAAAGGCGGCTGGCACTCAAACCCTGTCATTTCGGAGTTTCATCGCATCCTTTGGTGTGGACCTTATAAGACTCGGGTAGAGAATCAATATTTAACAATTGATCTCGGCCCGAGTTTTTTGTTGAATGTTTTTTACGGGCAATTAATGAGAGTGTCATGTTTTTTAGCTATCTTTGCATGAAATTGCATGCTTGAAATAAAACTAAAAAACATATATAATAATGGAAGTAACCGGAAAAGTCATAGTGATAAGCCCTGTTCAGGAAGGAGTTTCCAAAGCGGGCAAACCCTGGAAAAAACGTTTTTATGTCATCGAGACTCAAGACACCTATCCGCGCAAAATTGCATTTACCGTCTTTGGTGAAGACCGTGTGAATGAATATGAACGGCTCATAAACAATGGCATGATGGTGCGCGTAAGTTTTGACATTGACAGCCGTGAATGGCAAGGCCGATGGTTCACTGACATTTCCGCATGGCGCATTGAGGTAGCCGACGGTACAGCGGCACAGCCACAACCTGTCCAGAACACCGCTGCAGCTCCCGGAGCTGTTCCTCCCCCACCCGCCATCGCGGCAGCCGATCCGACAGACGATCTGCCTTTCTGACATATTTATGTTATAGCCATACTGTCCGATTATTTAAATCTTTCGGGGCAAGACATCAGCAAGCCGCATCACTTTAATTTGATGCGGCTTGCTGATGTGTTTTAACAACCGTTACTTATATTGTGGCAGAACCTTTACCGGGAAATTTGAGAAAAGTGTTTGCACTGCTTCCTGAATTCCTTTTAGATCGCGGAACTGAGAATTACCATTCTCAAGAATTGTTGCTACGGATGCCGAATATAATGCCCGTTTCTGGGGCACATTGATGAAATCCATGGTCAGAACACCTTCCTTGTATATTCCGGTGATAACCTGTGCGTTCGAGTAATATCCAGGCCAATAATTGTAACGCGGGTACATGAACCACGGCGAGAAGCCGTTATAATAAGGACCATAATATGGCATAGGGGGCGGTCCCATATATCCCGGGGGAACAGCCGGCTCAGTATCAATTTCACGATGCACAGTCAGTCCCAGATTTATAAGCAACGGAGACTCAGGACTTTCAACATATCCACGTTCAATCATCTGCTCACGGACCGCGGCGGCAATGTTGTAATATGTCACTTCAGTCATTGTTGGAGGTAACTTGATGCTGTCACATGGTGTGACAATCCTGAACGTACGGTAAGCGGCAAGATCGGCATTGTTATATGTCTCGCTGTTGACCAGAGCGAACGGAGAACAGGATGACATACCCAGACCGGCACCTAAAGCCACTACGGCCAATGTACTTCGGATAAATCTTTTAAGTGTGTTCATAGAGCATATATTTTTGTTATTTTTTAAACAAAATACCGTTCTGTTTGGTTTTGGCAGATAACTCATAAAATGGCATTAACTTTTTATAACTGTAAAACAATATATATTTCAACAAATTATTTTTAGATTTGAAACCTGAAAACAATTCACAGTTTCTGAGACGCATAAAAAGATTGCAAATAGACTGCTAATTTTATAATGAGCCACGCAAACGACATTACGGAATTCTTCATATCGCTGATTGACACACACCGCAGCATTGATGTTGCCGAAGCGGAATTCAAGCGCATAGTTGCAGATGATGATGATCTCCAACAACAATACAAGGATTGGTGTGATGAAAACGGATTTAGCATCCGCAACGGATTTTCAGACTTTGCCGAAGATTATCTTGAAAAATGCGACTCCATATGGGACTCGCTGAATGATTACGATGACAATGAATGACAATTCATTGCGGCTGCCGGCAGAATGGGAGCCGCAACAGTCCGTGCTGATAGCATGGCCCCATAAAGACACTGACTGGAGCTATATGCTTGATGAGGTGACAGACTGCTACATCAATCTGGCCCATGCCATACTCAGATTTGCCAATCTTATAATTGTATCTCCTGACAGTTCTTCCATAAGAGATCTACTTTCAGACTGCGACATGGGCCGGATAGCTTTTCTTGACGTCCCGACCAATGACACATGGACACGCGACTACGGAGCCATAACAACATTGACGGCCTCAGGCGCGCCCGTTTATAATGACTTTTGTTTTAACGGATGGGGGCTGAAATTTGCCTCAAATCATGACAATCTTGTAACCCGCAAAATGAAATTTTCAGGGCTACTTGCCGGCCATTACCGCAATGAACTTGGATTTGTGCTTGAGGGAGGATCTATTGAAAGTGACGGCAACGGCACATTGCTGACCACCAGACAATGCCTTATGTCACCCAACCGCAACGGGGATCTGAACCGCCGGGAGATATCACATTATTTGAAAAAAGTGTTTGGATTGCGCAAAGTGCTTTGGCTTGACCATGGCTTTCTGGAAGGGGATGACACAGACAGCCATATTGACACGCTGGCACGTTTCGCGCCAAATAATACAATCATATACGTTGGTTGCGATGACCCGACTGATCCACATTATGACGAACTGAACGCAATGCGTGCGGATCTACGTGCAATGCGCAATGCCGATGGCGAGGCTTTCAACCTCCTTGAACTTCCTATGGCCGATAGCGCATATGACGAGGATAATCAGAGACTACCGGCAACATATGCCAACTTCCTTGTCATCAACAATGGTGTTCTTCTGCCGACTTATGGATCCCCCGGAAAAGACCGCTTGGCCGCTCAGATTCTGAGAATAGCTTTTCCGGACCATGAGATTGTACCTGTTGACTGCCGCGCACTGATCAGACAACATGGCTCATTACACTGTGCCACGATGCAATTTCCCATCATCAATTTTTAGCAAGACTCATCATGAAAATCGGTATAATACAACAGAGTAATTCAGAAAGCAAGGAACTGAACCGTAAAAACATAGCGGAAGCCGCACGTAAACTTGCCGCCGGGGGAGCCGCCCTTATCGTAAACCGCGAGTTACATGACTCGTTGTATTTCTGTCAGACTGAGAACGTTGACCTGTGTGATCTCGCCGAACCTATTCCCGGAGATGCCACTGATTTCTACAGCGCTCTGGCACGTGACACAAACACCGTGATTGTCACCTCCCTCTATGAACGCAGAGCCCCGGGACTATATCACAACACTGCTGTGGTTTTTGAAAAAGATGGATCAATAGCCGGCAAATACAGAAAAATGCATATTCCTGATGACCCGGCATATTATGAAAAGTTCTATTTTGCTCCCGGTGATTTAGGTTTTAAGCCAATCAAAACAAGTATCGGAAACCTTGGCGTGATGGTATGTTGGGATCAATGGTATCCGGAAGCTGCCAGACTTATGACTCTTGCCGGAGCAGATCTGCTAATCTATCCCACGGCCATAGGCTGGGAAAGTTCTGACACCGATGATGAGCAGGACCGTCAGCGTGATGCATGGATCACTGTTCAGCGCGCCCACGCCGTTGCCAACGGCATACCGGTTATAAGCGTTAACCGTACAGGGTATGAGAAAGATCCATCAGGCGTTACCGGTGGAATACGCTTCTGGGGAAGTAGTTTTATAGCCGGACCACAGGGCGAAATTCTGCACATGTCCCCCACTGATCGCGAAGACGTTGCCACTGTGGAGGTTGATATGGAACGTTCGGAACAGGTACGCCGCTGGTGGCCGTTTTTACGTGATCGCCGCATTGATGCCTACGGCGATATCACACAACGCTATCTTGACTGACCACTGAACCTCTCTGTCTGAGGTCTTCTGAGTTTTTGAGGTTTCAGATCAGAGACCATATTGATCCATGTTGCTGTTCAGCTCGTTCAGGTCAACGATATAGCTGTATTCAGCAGCAAGATATTCAGTACGGGCATTTTGGAAATAATTGATCTCCTGCAGATAAGTTATGACATTTATCTGGCCGCCCTTATATGCCATCATAAGAAGGCCCGGATAAGTGTCATCCAGAACTACGGCTGACATTCCTTTCATGGCATTTCCCCGTCGCACGGCATCATTGTATGTTGCACGCACTTTTGATTGTGCTGAAACCGCTGCTGTTGTCGCTTCAAAATCAAGGCTACGAGCCTCTATGTCTGCGGCTACTGATGCGGCTTTGTTTGTAAACACCGGCAGAGTCATGCTCACTGAAAACCCATTGAAGTGAGTGTTTTCTTCAAAGGCATGGCGATATCCCACTGAAAATCCGGGCATACGTTCCGCTTTGGCCACGCCTGAAGCTATCCTCGCTGCCTGGGCATTGCGGTCTGCTGCTTTCACAGACGGATTATTCTCCACCGCCGCAGCAAGATACGCATCAATATCCAACAGTTTTTCAGGCACATATGCGCTTATGTCGGCATTTATCGGCTTACCACCGTTCAATGCCTCAAGCTGTCCCATGACTTTATCCTGTTCTTCAAGAAGATCACCTTGTCTTGCCGAAACGGAATATATTTCAAAATCAAGTTTCTTGACATCAAGTACCGTCAGCTGGCCACGTTTGTATGCCATATCAACAGAGGCTTTAAGCTCTGAAAGATTTTTACTGATTTCCGAGACAAGTTGAAGCTGCTTGTTTATGTAGATGGCGTTTGCCAGAAGCAGTCGCACTTCAAGAGCAACTCCACGCGCCTCAACTGCATAAAGATAACGGAATGCATAAATGCGAGCCTCCGCTTCGTTGCCTCTTTTGGAATAAACTCCGGGCCAGTCAAAACTTTGGGTCAATCCTATATTCCATTTTTTTGCGTCATCGGTACCCCACAGATGCTCAAACTCCACCTCAGGCTGCGATGAAAGCCGCCCGGCATTCCTGAGCAATGCCGATTGCGATTTCTGGGACGTCTCAAGAGCTTTCAGCCGCGGATTGTTCTGCAATATCTCAGAGATCACTTCCTCACGGCCCATCTCGCCGGCATAGGCTGCTGTAACACATCCAAGTGCTGTTGAGATGACTATAATTTTTATATATCTTCTGGCTGTCATGACTTGATTTCTTTTTTTCTATACACAATATAATATATTGCCGGCACAACAAAGATATTCAATATTGTGGCCGAGAGCAATCCTCCAAGTATCACCACAGCCAAAGGAGACTGGATCTCGTTTCCCGGAGCATCGCCGTTCACAGCAAGTGGAATCAGAGCGAGTGCGGACGTCAGGGCAGTCATGACAATTGGCAGCAGACGGTCAGATGCTCCATGCATGATGCGCTCACGGAGACTCTCGCCGTCCGTTTTAAGCGCATTGAAACGGCTTACAAGCAACATACCGTTTCTGGTTGTGATTCCAAGCAGAGATATAAATCCGATTATCGCCGGAATGTTGAGTTCCGCACCGGTGATGACAAGGATAAACACGCCCCCGATCATGGCAAGCGGCATGTTTACAAGAATAATAAGGCTCTCCGGAATGCTATGGAATTCATAATAGAGAAGCATCAGGATTATCAGCAGCGCGCATAAAGACGTCCATCCCAGAGTTCTTGAGGCAGAAGCCTCACTTTCAAACTGTCCGCCATATTCAACATAATAATTCTCCGGGATAACCACTTTCTCATCAATCTCATGTTTTATGTCATTTACTGTACTGCGGAGATCTCTGTCCTCGACATTGGCAGAGATGATGATCCGACGCTTCACATTCTCGCGGTTTATTGTGTTGGGTCCTGTGGATGAAACAACATCAGCCACACTGCCAAGTGCAATTTTTCCGCGGTTGGAATCAACCAGAATTGAGGCCACTTCGTCAATACTGTTTCTTGACATCGGGTCAAGGATGACTGTCACATCATACGGCAGCCCGTCCTCATATACCTGAGACACTTGGGCACCACCTAATGATGTCTCTATCGCTTTGCGGAGCATGCCGGGAGTGACGCCATAACGGGCCATAAGTTCACGCCGGGGACGTATGGCCAGTTCAGGACGTTGGATCTGCTGTTCTATGTTCACATCCACAACGCCATCAACTTCCCCTGCCGCTTTTTTAATCTCATTGCCTATTGCAAACAGTTTGTCAAGATCGTCACCAAAAAGCTTTATTGCAATCTGAGCTTCCGTTCCTGACAGCATGGCATCAATACGGTGACTTATGGGCTGACCGATCTCGATATTCGTGCCGGGAATCTGTGAGAGTTTCGCACGCAACTCGCGGGCAACTTCGCCTCGGGTACGACCCTCAAGCTTGTATGGCGCTTCAATTTCCGAGACATTGACGCCCAAAGAATGTTCATCCATCTCGGCGCGGCCGGTTTTTCGCGCCACAGTCTTTACTTCAGGAACGCTGAGGATGAGTTCCTCTGCCGTGCGGCCAATCTTGTCGCTTTCTTCAAGAGATATGCCGGGCAATGTGGAGACATTTATTGTAAATGACCCTTCATTGAATGCCGGGAGAAAGCTTCGTCCCAATGTAAAGAACAGACCCAATGCAGCGATAAAAAGTACACCGACAGCAATCAGTAGCAACCGGGGACGCGATATGACGCCGCCAAGCGCATTTACATAGGCCCTGCGCAAGGCTTTTGTCACGCGCGGTTCTTTGGAAAGATGCCGGTCCTGTTTCTTTGAGCCGAGCAGGAAACTGCATAAAACCGGCGTCAGGGTCAGAGCTGTTATTGTGGATGCGATCAAAGCGACAATGAATGAAACGCCAAGCGGAATCAGCATTCTTCCCTCAATACCGCTCAGGAAAAACAACGGCAGGAAACTTGCAATGATTATCAACGATGAGTTGAGGATGGGCATACGGACTTCGGCCGATGCATGATAGACCACCTTGAGTGTGGAAAGCCTCTCGTCAACCGGCTTCTCTCGGTTTTCCCTAAGCCGTTTATACACATTTTCAACATCCACTATGGCATCATCTACAAGTGAACCGATGGCAATAGCGATACCGCCAAGGCTCATTGTGTTGAGCGTGTAGCCAAGATAATGAAGGACAAGGACAGTTATGATGATTGATATCGGCAGAACCACAACAGAGATAACAGTGGTGCGCAGATTCATCGTAAAGAAGAACAATACGATTATGACAAAGAGGGCACCTTCCAGAAGTGCTTTCTGCAGATTGCTGATAGAATTGTCTATGAAGTCGCTCTGCCGGAAAATGTCAGTTGACATATTAACATCATGGGGGATATTCTTTGATATGTCTGCCAGAGCGGCATCTATGTTTTCTGTCAGTTGTATGGTCCCCGTTGCCGGTTGCTTGGTCACAGTGATCAACACAGATGGCTTGGCTTTAACAGAACCGACACCAAGGCGCGGATGCTCACCGGCCTGTTTCACCTCCGCAATATCACCTACAGTAACAAGTGTGTCACCGCTGCTGCGGACAACGGTCAGTGCAAGTTCCTCGGCAGAACGTGTGTTGAATTCGCCTTTGACTATATATTCGTTTCCATAGTCATATACAACGCCGCCAGCGGCATTCTCATTCATGCCCTCAGTCGCTGCAAGAACTTCATCAAGACTGACTTTATACTGTTGCATACGCGATGGCGAAAGCTGTATCTGATACTGTTTCACATCTCCTCCTATGACAGACACCTGACTCACCCCTCCAAGTGACAGAAGGCGCGGTGCGATGGTGCGGTCCGCAATGGTACGGAGGTCAAGTAAAGAGGTTGAATCAGACGTCAGACCGATGATCATTATCTCCCCAAGTATAGAGGACTGTGGACCCAACGCCGGATTTTTCACGCCGGGAGGTAACTTGTCCGCCACACCGGCAAGCCGTTCAGACACAACCTGACGGGCAAGGTAGACATCTGTATCCCAATCAAATTCAACCCATACAACAGAGAAGCCCGTGTTTGACACAGAGCGTACGCGACGCACACCCGATGCTCCGTTCACCGATGTCTCTATGGGATATGTCACAAGTTTCTCAACTTCTTCCGGCGCCATTCCGGGAGCCTCAGTCATAACCACTACGGTGGGAGCGTTCAGATCCGGAAAAATGTCCACATCACTCCGCAACATGGTGATAGAGCCGAAAATGAGGAGAATAGCCGCCACGATGAGTATGGCGAGCCTGTTGTTAAGCGAAAAGCGTATTATCTTGTTCAGCATACGGCTATCAATGATTGTGACTGTGACCTTCTGGAACTACATTTGAAGTCTCGGCAAGTCTGACGTTTGTAGCGCCTTTCACTACAACTTTATCTCCTGCATGCAATCCTTTCAGTATTTCAACATCCTGTCCGTTGTTTTCGCCCAATGTTACCGGGCTTTTCAGATATCCCTCTTCATCGAGCTGTATATAGACATAGTAATTGCCTTGCTGCTCCGAGATGGCCGTGAGAGGCACAACAATGGCATTCTCTTTAGGCGCACCTTCAAGGAATACCTCAACTGCTGTGCCGGGAAGCAACGTCCCATTGTTTGAAAACGAAAAATATACGGGTATATAGCCGCCGTTGGCCCGGGCAACATCTGCCTCGGCAATGCGCTTGGCTCCCATGGATGAAAGGTCAATCACTTCATTGGAATATGGTGTTTTTATCTTGGCACCGGTGAGGGAGGAAACAGCGCCGAGGTGTCTCTGAGGAAGATCGGCACGCAGATTCAACATTGACGAGCTACTGATGTTGGCAACCGGCGCTCCGGCTTCAACATATTGTCCCTGACGGACATCGAGAGCAGTGATTATTCCTGCTGATGGAGCGGTAATACGACCGGAGGATGCAGCCGGACTGTATGATGCACGAGCCTGATTCAAGGCCGCAACGGCAGCATTGTATTCAGCCGTGGAAACAATTCCGTGTTCGTGCAACGGTTTCAGCCTTTCAACTTCTTTTTTGGCCGCATCAACGGCAACTCGTGCAGCCGCATTAGCGTCACCACCCGTAATCCCTGTCGATTTTACAGTGGCGATAAGTGTTCCGGCACCCACATGTGCTCCCTCAGCGATGCCCGGAGCAAAAGTAACAACGCCCGATGCCGGAGCTGATGCCACAGCCGCGCCATGCGCGCTCTCTGTAATTTCACCACTGACTTTTATGATTGAATGGAAAGCGACCGGTTTCACCACTTCGGTTTTTACCCCCAGAAGTTTTGCCTGCTCCGGCGTAAAGATTATTTCCTGTCCGTCACCGTGGTCATGACCCTCATGCTCTTTCTCATGGACACCATGATCATGGTGATGGTGCGCAAGTTCATCTTTGCCGTTGTCTTTATGACACGATGCAAACACACACAGAGTCAGTCCGCATGATATCAAGAGTGAATATATTCCAATGTGATTATGCATGTCTTTATATATTGGTTCCAGAAATATTACGATTGATTATTATGTACCGTATATCAACGTTACACATCACAAAATTAGCAATTTTTTTACACGTAGAATTGATTATACCTTTGAAAAAAACTTAAGTTGTCAGGATTTGTTTGTATATTTGCGCGATATATACCGGTTAAGGTTCTTTGAAAAACAGCGAATAATTACAGAGATAATACTATGCCATTGATTGATTACAAAGGCGTTGATATATGCCGCAAGGAACATGTGGTCCTCAAGGATGTTACATTCAGCGTAGATAATGGTGAGCTGGTCTATCTGGTGGGACGTGTAGGCAGCGGCAAAAGTTCGTTGCTGAAGTCCATGTATGCGGAAGTACCCGTTGAAACCGGCGATGCGGTTGTATTAGGATATGACATGACATCAGTACGACGCCGCGACATTCCCGGACTCCGCAGATGTCTTGGCGTGGTTTTTCAGGATTTTCAGTTGCTTACGGATCGTAGCATATACGCCAATCTTGATTTTGTTCTGGAAGCCACCGGCACAAAGAAAAAATCACAGCGTGCAGACCGGATTGAGGAAGTCCTGTACAAGGTGGGCATGAATCAGAAAAGCTACAAGATGCCTCATGAACTTTCAGGAGGTGAACAACAACGTGTGGTCATAGCAAGGGCATTGCTCAATAATCCGGCTATCATCCTTGCCGATGAGCCGACCGGGAATCTTGATCCTGAGACCGGCGAACAGATCTTTTCACTTCTGAGTGAGATTGCCACCGGAGACACATCCGTAATCATAGCCACTCACAATCACGCTATGATTGACAAATATCCCGGGCGTGTACTGATCTGCGAAGACAAACGCCTGAGTGAGCTTCCCTGACATTCATACACACATCTCAAGGAACCTCTGTCAAAAATATAATTTTGTGAATCTCAGAGTTTTCCGGATTTAGCCATTTCGATTGTCTGCTGCTCGGGAACAATATAGAACTCCACTCTTCTGTTGGCGTGCCGCCCCGCAATAGAATTATTGGATGCCCGGGGTTCATCGCTCCCCATACCATATGGAATGACATTAAGTTTCACAGAGGGGAAGCGTTCAGCAAAATAATCATCAATAGCCGCCGCCCTATCATCAGTCAAGGTATCCGCATATGCTGACGATCCGGTATTGTCAGCATGCACCACCACAAGGATTTTATAAAGTGACGGAAGTTTCAACAAGGCGTTGAAGGCATCAAGCGTCTTGAATGCCGTGTCATGCAGTTCCACGGAGTTAGCCTTGAAAAAAGCATTGCACGGAAAAATAATGTCCACAACTTCGCCACGCCTTGTATATTTGACATCAACGCCTCGTTTCGAGAACGTCTTGCCAATGCGCTCCATGTGACGCACAATGGCATTTGATGCGTTCTTGGGCACAACAGGAAGCGATATGTTTTCCTGAAGTGTCATCTCTTCGGCATCGTATGAGGCCTGAGCGTATAAAGGCCCATAAACAAGAGCCATCATAAACAGGATGGCCAACTTTGATATTGTGAATTTCATAATATTGGTTTTTCTGAATCAATCACCGTTGACAAGTGATTCCTCATATTTCTGTTCGGCCTCGACAATCGGAGCGATATGACATGGTTGAATTGTGGCCGCCTTGTCTTTGGCAAGCATACGGCCCACGTAATCCACTATTTTCCCAAATTCCGTCTCATCGTCATCACCGTCCTCATCAAAATCAACATCAAGCATTCCGTTGGCTTCATAATAGTCATATATCATGTCTATCACATTGAGTATCTCGTCATCATCGTACGCGGCAGCTTCAATCTCAGGCGCATGCTGACGTATGAATTCTATAGCTTTTTGTTCGTCAAATTCCATAATCAACTGTTTGATAATTAATATAACCCTTTTGGCAAATTCATTGTAATAGTCTCTCTGTCTGTATCAATATCAGTAATCAGATCCTCTGCGGCGGGCACAAGAATTTCTCCGGTACTTTCACGGTCAACACCGTAAAGATAATTCGGGGTAGAATCATCAAAGCGTGATATTACCCCTACCCGACAGCCATCCGTATCATAAAGTGCATAACCTACAGCATCTTCCAGATAAAACACATCATCATCGCCATCCGGCTCGTTCACGCCCAGACGATCCAGATCCGTACGCAAGGCATATATCTGTTTTCCTACAAACGCAGCGGCATGCATTTCATCATCAACACCATTCAGCATGAAAAGACATCCTGATGCACCCCGCGGACGTTCTGAACCGATGAAAAAAGGCACAAAGATTCCGTCTATATCAAATACTATGCATTTCAGATCTGACAAATTGACATCAACATCCACAACGGCAGACAGTTCGCCATGTACACCGTGTGTCTTGGTGACTGTTCCAATCTTGTCAAGTTCGTGTCTGTCAATCATCTTTTCCGGAAAATCTCTTATTTCTTCTTTTTCTTTTTGCTTGGCGGAGCAATCACATTATATTCATGCAATGTCACATCTCCGGGGCGGAGATTGACACGCCCGCGCGTTATCTCATATATGTCACGGATAACCTTTTCATCTGTAACATCATCATTGCCGTCAGCAAGCAGATCTTTTTTCATCTGGTTGGCAACCATCGCAATCATTTCGTCGCGCAACTCGCCCGCCTCCATTCCGGCAATCATATCAAGCATGCTCTCCACATTCCGGCCATACTGACGCATGCCTATGATGCCGGTGTCATATGGAACAGCCTCCGGAGTTTCGCCGATTGTCTCTGAGGAAATCACTTCTACGGGCCAGTCAATATCCAGTTTGAAATCGCTCATTACTGCCAGATGATCCCAGTATTTGCGCGCTCCGTCAGCATCATTAGCTGCTATGGGAAAAAGATTGGACATGGCATCAATCACCCCATACGCGGCAGCCGTGCGCTCATTGCGGTCCTCGATTGTCAGGCAATGATCAACCATATTCTGGATGTTGCGGCCATACTCCGGCAGTTTGAGGTTCTTAAGTTGCGTATTATATGTAAGCATTATATGTACAAATTTATCAAATCAGCTACACTGCCCCGTAAGGATGAACAAGGCAGTGTAGCATAATAATAACGTCTTTTCAAGCCTGAGTGTTGGGCCGGAACATCAC
>JAUNPQ010000046.1:14042-20501 GCA_030536615.1 Bacteroidales bacterium
CATACCGCCGTCAACCTGTATGACCTGACCGGTGACATATCCGGACATATCTGAGGCAAGGAATGTGGCGACGTTGGCGATGTCCTCAACCTGGCCACCGCGGCGCAATGGAATTTTCTTGCACCATTCTTCACGAACATTGTCGGGGAGTGCTGCGGTCATTGCTGTCTCAATGAATCCCGGAGCAATGGCATTGGCACGGATTCCGCGTGATCCGACTTCCTGTGCAATGGATTTGGCCAATGCTATCAGACCGGCTTTCGATGCGGCATAGTTAGCCTGACCGGCGTTGCCATGAACACCTACCACAGATGCCATGTTAATGATTGAGCCACCACGCTGACGCATCATTACGGGCAGCACGGCATGTATGAAATTGAACGCACTTTTAAGGTTAACGGCAATCACGGCATCCCATTGCTGCTCTGTCATGCGCAGCATCAGACCGTCTTTTGTTATACCGGCATTATTCACAAGAATGTCAATACGCCCAAAGTCTTTAACAACTTCAGCGACAACCGTTTCTGTCTGTGCATAGTCTGCAGCATTGGATGCATATCCTTTTACTTTCACACCATATGCGGCAATCTCTTCTTCTGTTTTCTTGCCATTCTCATCAATAACAAGATCGGTGAATGCTATATTGGCGCCTTCAGCCGCAAATTTCAATGCCAGAGATTTTCCTATACCACGGGCAGCGCCGGTGATAAGAGCTGTTTTTCCTTCAAGAAGTTTCATGTTTTTATTTTTTAGTTTCTGTTTAGTCTGACCGTCCTTGTCGTGAAATCCATGAACATGAATCGGCTCAGAGCACAAAATATAATATTGTTAGTAAATATCCATAAGCAGTACGATACAGACATGCTTTTCATTATCGCCGCATTATGCCTGATTGTTGTCATCCGTCTGCTTCTTACGAATTTTTACGGAGTCCATACATTCAGACAATGACCTATAATAGAATGCAATCACTGATATCATGCCGACTGTTATGGCTGCATCGGCAAAATTGAAAACCGGGTCGAAGAACGTGAATTGTTCGCCTCCAATCCATGGCATCCAGTCCGGCCATGTAAATGAGAACAGCGGGAAATAGAACATATCAACCACCATTCCATGCATGAATCCGGCATAACCGTCTCCGAAAGCAACAAAGTCGGCGACTTCCGGAGGGGCGGGGTTATTGAATATCTCACCATAGAACATACAGTCCACAATGTTACCTGCTGCTCCGGCGGTAATCAATGCTATACATGCCATGAAGCCATAGGAAATGTTTGCTCTTCTGGCAAGCCGGGTCATGCAATATATCAGTAACCCTACAGCTATGATCCTGAAAAGCGTAAGGAAAAGTTTGCTTCCGAATTCCATGCCGAAAGCCATTCCATTGTTCTGTATGAACTTCAGATGGAACCATGAAAAAATTTCACGGTCCTCACCCCAATAGAACGATGTCTTGACCCAGATCTTTATGACCTGATCGATCAGGATGACGGCACAGCAGATCAACACGGCCATCCACCCTTTGGACAAAAGTTTCCTTTTGCCGGCTATAGCCGGTGCTTGCTGTGGTCTCTCCGACAACTTGCGGGTCACTGCTTCATGTTTTTTGCATCCACACTGAGTGTTGCATGCGGAACGGCACGCAGACGTTCTTTGGGGATGAGTTTGCCGGTCACACGGCATACGCCATATGTCTTGTTCTCTATCCTGACAAGTGCAGCCTGCAGATGCTGGATGAATTTACGCTGACGTTCAGCCAGACGGGCAGCTTCCTCCTTGTCGCGCGTGCCGGCGCCTTCCTCAAGTACCTTGAATGTGGGCGATGTGTCCGCTACTCCGTTATCACTGCTGTTGGTGATTGTCTCACGAAGCTTCTCGAACTCAGCCGTGGCCTTCTCAAGCTTTTCAAGTATCAGGATTTTGAACTCCTGAAGTTCCTCATCGCTATATCTAACTTTGTCAGACATACTACATTACGTTAGTTAAGTTCTATGTTCACTTTTATTTTGGATTCCTCGATATCAAGACACTCAACCGTATCTGCATCAGGAAGTTCCGGAGATGTTGTGATTGAATTGGCAAGAACCTGTGTGCCGATATACTCACCGAAATCATGAAGTGTGGTTTCAAGATCATCATCGGCCATAAAGGTGAGATTGATTCTGTCCGTTATGTCATAATCGCGGCTCTTGCGTATGTTCTGTATGCGGTTTACAATGTCACGTGCAATTCCTTCCCGACGCAGAGCATCCGTGATGGTGACATCAAGTGCAACCGTGACAGCTCCTTCATTGGCAACAAGCCATCCGGGAATATCTTCGGAAATTATGTCGACATCCTCAATCTGGATGGTATACTTCTCGCCATTGATATCAAGTTCAACAATACCTTTTTTCTCAAAGTCATTTATCTCGGCGGTACCCATGGCACTCAACGCAGCGGCAACCGCTTTCATGCCCTTGCCGAATTTCGGACCAAGTTTCTTGAAATCAGGTTTTATTTTCTTGACAAGGATGCCTTCATCACCGGCGACAATCCTCATCTCCTTGACATTCACCTCATTAAGAATAAGATTCTTAACGACCTCAAGCATCGCTTTCTCGGCATCGCCTGAAACAGGAATCATGACAGTCTTGAGCGGCTGACGTACCTTTATGTTGGTCTTTCGTCTCAATGCCAGAGTCATGGATGTTACGGTCTGGGCAAGTTTCATACGTTTTTCAAGCTCCGGATCAACGGCTTGCTTGTCGCAGACTGGGAATTCGGCAAGATGCACGGAGTCCGCTCCGTTGCCGGCGGGAGCTGTAAGGTCGGCATATAGCCTGTCTGCATAAAACGGCGATATAGGCGCAATCAGACGCGACACAGCCAACAGGCATTCATACAATGTCTGATATGCCGACAGTTTGTCAGCAGTCATGCCACCGCCCCAGAAACGTTTGCGGTTGAGACGAACATACCAGTTCGAGAGATTATCTGTCACAAACTCTCCTATGGCGCGCGCCGCGCGTGTCGGCTCGTAATCATCAAAGGCTGAATCAACCTCAGATATCAATGTATTGAGCACTGAAATGATCCAACGGTCAATTTCCGGACGCTCTTCAAGCGGAACAGCCGGTGTTGCAGGATCAAAACCATCCACATTGGCATAAAGCGAGAAGAATGAATAGGTGTTGTAAAGCGTTGCAAACATCTTGCGAGCTGCTTCCTGAACACCTGCCGGGTCAAACTTGAGGTTATCCCACGGCGCGGAATTGCTGATCATATACCATCGCAAGGGGTCACTGCCGAATTTATCAATGGCCTCAAAGGGATTTACGGCGTTGCCAAGACGTTTTGACATCTTGTTGCCATCCTTATCCAGAACCAGTCCGTTGGAAATAACCGCTTTGTATGAAACGGAATCGAATACCATACCGGCTATGGCATGCAGTGTAAAGAACCATCCGCGTGTCTGATCCACGCCCTCCGCGATGAAGTCAGCGGGATAGTATGAGCCGTTGTCAACAATTTCCTTGTTTTCAAACGGATAATGCAGTTGTGCATAAGGCATTGAGCCGGAATCAAACCAAACATCTATCAGGTCAAGCTCACGGTGCATTGGCTTTCCGGTGGCGCTGACCAGCACAATATCATCGACATACGGACGGTGAAGATCTATTTTCTCATAATTCTCACGCGTATACAAGCCCGGAACAAACCCACGGTCATGCAAGGGGTTGGTCTTCATTACACCGGCCGCAACAGCCTTTTCAATCTCTTTATATAATGTCTCGACCGAGTCTATGCATATCTCTTCCGTGCCATCCTCGCTACGCCAGATAGGTAACGGAGTACCCCAGTATCTGCTGCGTGACAGATTCCAGTCCTGAAGGTTCTCAAGCCATTTGCCAAAACGTCCAGAGCCGGTTGATGCCGGTTTCCATTTGATTGTCTTGTTCAGGTCCATCAGGCGCTCACGGGCAGCCGTGGTGCGTATGAACCAACTGTCAAGAGGATAATACAACACCGGTTTGTCTGTGCGCCAGCAATGGGGGTAACTGTGGGTATGTTTCTCTATTCTGAACACTTTGCCCTGCTGTTTGAGCATCATGCATATCTCAACATCAAGAGTCTCATCGCCTTCCTTTTTTGTGGGATCATATGCATTTTTCACATATTTTCCCTGCCACGGGCCGTAGGCCTCGGCATTCACCATCGTCTCAACAAAATGAAGGTCAAGATCAGACATGAGATAGAATTTACCCGTCATATCAACCATCGGACGTATGTTTCCGTCTTTGTCAACAAGATGCAAAGGGGGAACATTGTTCTGCTTTGAGACGCGGTTGTCATCAGCTCCGAATGTACCGGCAATATGCACAATACCGGTGCCTTCCTCGGTTGACACGAAATCACCGGCAATGACACGGAAAGCACCTTCTCCGGGATTTATCCACGGCATTAGTTGCTCATAGTGCATACCGACAAGATCCGCGCCATTCATGGTCGCAACAACCTCATAGGGAACAAGTTTGTCTCCTTTCTTATATTCTCCGAGCGGAAGTTCCGCCGCTTTGGGATTCAGCACAGAAGCCATCAGAGCGTCAGCCACTACAACAGTCAGGGGCTCGCCTGAGTAAGGATTATATGTGCGGACAACATTGTATTTTATGCCGGAGCCGACACACAGGGCCGTGTTCGACGGCAATGTCCACGGTGTAGTTGTCCAGGCCAGAAAACAGGGTGTCCCCCAGCCTTCCATCTCCGGTTTGGGATCCGTGATGGTGAATTGGGCTATACATGTGGTATCTTTCACATCGCGGTAGCACCCCGGCTGGTTCAGCTCATGAGTGGAGAGTCCGGTGCCTGCCGCCGGTGAATATGGCTGGATGGTATAGCCCTTATAAAGATAGCCTTTCTTATAAAGTTGTGAAAGCAGCCACCATACACTTTCAATATAGCGGTTGTCATATGTTATATAGGGATCTTTCAGGTCCACCCAATATCCCATGGACGATGTGAGGTTCTCCCATTCGCGCGTATATTTCATGACTTCCTTGCGGCATGCCGAATTATAGTCATCCACAGAAATCTTCTTGCCTATATCCTCCTTGGTGATACCAAGAGATTTTTCCACAGCCAGTTCCACCGGAAGGCCATGCGTGTCCCAACCGGCCTTACGTTTCACGTGAAAGCCTTTCATTGTCTTATAGCGGCAGAAAACATCCTTAATGGTACGGGCCATGACGTGATGGATGCCGGGCATACCGTTGGCTGACGGAGGACCTTCATAAAAAACAAAAGAAGGGCATCCCTCACGCTCTTCCATGCTGCGCTCAAAAAGACGCCGGGCGTTCCACTGTTCCAGAACTTCCTTGTTGATATCGGACAGATTAAAGCCTGTATATACTGCAAATTTCTTCATCAGGAAAAAATTGATTGAGAATGGTTGGTTTGTGAAAGGGCCTTGCGCCCACACAACAATATAATTATAAATTTTGGCAAAATTACAAAAAACAATCCAATCCGCAATATATCACATCTTATAAAATTACAGCGTGTCAATAAATCCCGCAGATTCCGCAGGTTCAACCGGCAAATGCGAAATTACCAAATTTAGGAAGAAAACATACTGAAATATCGTCTCTGCCTTGTCTCCGGTATCAGCAATAAGGTTCAGAATTGAGTTTTCGTTCAGCAGATAATCCTCTGTTAGCAGTCATATAGCGATTTTTTCCTTCATCTCACTTCTTGTCAGAATGCGTCGTTCTATTGGCACGGCGATAAGGTTGATTATGATTGACGTGACATAACTCACAGCTATCAAAACCATTAAGATTACTATGGGATATTCAAATGAATAAATGAACTCCCGAAAAAGATAATAGCAGAACCATGTATGAATCATCCACATATTCATCGACTGTTTGCCTAATCCGGCCAGCATAAACATAAGCCATTGCGGCATTCTGACAAGCGTGAGCAGAGTGATAACGATAAAGGCGTAGAAATAGTTATATTTAAACATACAACTAATTAATACAAAAATAATTACACCTAAGACTGCGATTCTACTTCTCCATCGGCCGAGTGCATATGTTTTATTAGACATACGTTCAAAGAAATTTGAGCGTGCCGCCATTGCACCTAACGAGAAATTAAACATCAGATGACAGATAAGCAACGGGTTATATGCCCAAAGGTTATGAAACAAAAAAGAAGTCCCATAACGGCTAATACAAAACGATGTGCACAGATGGATAAAGAGTGTGACAGCCACAACTTTCCATGCTCTCACATGACGTACAGCCTTGAACAGCATCGGCGCCAGCAGCGATAGACACACATAAGGGAGCAAGAACCACATCTCGCCATTATATGTAGTTGAATATGTGGTGATATTAGATATATGTAGTTGAATACTCGTTGGTTGAATTAAAATTCTAAGGATATATAAATGAAAAAGTTGCACAA
>JAUNPQ010000106.1 GCA_030536615.1 Bacteroidales bacterium
AGATTGTAGAGGCCATGTCGGCCGGTGGAGCCTCCCTGATAGGGCAGGATGTATGTGTGAAAGGCTGGGTGCGTACCCGCCGCGGAAACAAGCATGTGCAGTTTGTGGCTCTTAATGACGGCTCTACCATAAAGAACCTGCAGGTTGTGTTTGATATGTCCAAGTTTGACGATGACAGCCTCAAGGCAGTTACCACCGGTGCATCGCTGTGTGTTAGCGGAAAACTTGTGGAGTCAATGGGCAAAGGACAGACATGCGAGGTGCAGGCGGAAAGTTTTGAGGTTTACGGCGTGGCTGATCCGGCGAGCTATCCGTTGCAGAAGAAAGGGCATTCATTGGAGTTCCTGCGTGAGATTGCCCATCTGCGTCCGCGCACCAATACGTTCGGCGCCATTCTGCGTGTACGTTCCATCCTGGCCTATGCCATTCATAAGTTCTTCAATGAGAAAGGTTTCTTCTATCTCAACACGCCGCTCATAACCGCCAGTGACTGTGAGGGCGCCGGAGCGATGTTTCAGGTGACAACACTGCCTTTGAACAATCTCCCCAAGACTGAGGACGGCAATGTGGACTATGGCAAGGACTTTTTCGGCAAGATGACGGCACTCACGGTGTCCGGACAGCTTGAGGGTGAATTGGGCGCTACAGCACTTGGCGCAATATACACCTTCGGCCCTACATTCCGTGCCGAGAACTCAAACACCCCGCGCCATCTGGCCGAGTTCTGGATGATTGAGCCGGAAATGGCTTTCTATGACATCACCGAGAACATGGATCTTGCCGAGGAGTTTATAAAATACTGTATAAACTTCGCGCTTGAGAATGCCCGCGATGACATTGAATTCCTCCAGCAGATGTACGATGCTGATCTTATCAGCCGCCTTGAGTTCGTTGCGCATAACGAATTTGTGCGTCTCACATATACCGAGGGCGTGAAGATCCTTGAGGAAAGCGGACGCAAGTTTGAATTCCCTGTATACTGGGGCGCTGACCTCTCAAGTGAGCATGAGCGTTATCTTGTTGAGGAACATTTCAAGAAACCGGTCATTCTGACTGACTATCCCAAGGAGATCAAGGCATTCTATATGAAGCAGAACGAGGATGGCAAGACTGTCCGCGCAATGGATGTCCTATTCCCGAAAATCGGCGAGATAATTGGCGGAAGCGAGCGTGAGGCTGACTATGACAAACTCATGGCCCGCATAGAAGAACTCGGCATACCGATGAAAGACATGTGGTGGTATCTTGACACCCGCAAGTATGGTACAGTTCCTCACTCCGGATTTGGCCTTGGATTTGAGCGCCTTGTGCTGTTTGTGACCGGCATGGCCAACATCCGCGACGTGATTCCTTTTCCGCGTTTCCCGGGAAATGCTGATTTCTGATCTGCTGACAATATGATTGGACGGCACGAACATTAGCCCCGTCCATACGTTATAATAACCGGATAGAGGAGGTTTTCTTCCTTGTCCGGTTATATTTATCTTAATTCGATATGTTATGAATGACAGAATAAGCTATGAGGAGCGCAAGGAATTGCCTGATTCAGTATATGGACTTCCCGAACGTCGTGAATACCCTATGCCTGATGCCGCACACGTGCGTGCCGCCGAGGCCTATTTCCGCTATTGTCCGGAGGATCTGAAACCCAAGCTGGCGCGTGCTATTCTGGCGCGTGCCAAGGAGTTTGGCGTGGACGTTGAAAGCCCTGTGGTGCTTGGCTACGCCGGAGAGTGACGCTGCCGACACGCTAAAGCATCATGGCCAGTATTGCCACCGGTGCTATATATTTCAGGATAAAGATGATTGTTGCAGCAGCCGGTGTGCGCAGACTGCCGTTGTTTGAAAGCTGGTTGCGCATCAGACCTTTCGGGGCGAACCACCCTATGTAGATGCAGCCGCCGAATGCAATGACCGGCAACATGTAGTTGTTGGTGAGCATATCCAGAAAATCAAACATCACACGACCGCCGATGCGGATAAACTCCAACTCGCCGAATGAGAGCGCGCATACGGCTGAGAGGACGCATATTGGGCCGAGCACAACCCATACGGCTTTTTTGCGGGACAGTCTGAAGCGGTCACGCAAAAAGCGCACCAGCACTTCACCGGTTGAGACCGTTGAGGTTATGGCAGCCATGAAAAGCAGCAGGAAGAAAAGCGCGGACCATATGCGTGTGCCCGGAAGCGATGAGAATATCTCAGGCAGCGTGATGAACACAAGCGCTGTGCCGCCGAAACTGTGGTCTGTGAGATTGAATGTGGCCACAGCCGGGAAAATTATGAATCCCATGAGGATGGCCATTCCCAAAGTCATGGTCACAACAGTGACTGACGTTCTGGTGAGATGGGTACGGTCAGGATAATAGCCGGCATAGGTGATGAGTATGCCCATGCCGAGACTGAGTGAGAGCAATGCCTGCCCCAATGCGCTCAGACACACCTCAGTGGTTATTTTGGAAAAATCCGGATAAAGGAAAAACCGGAGACCTTCAGCGGCACCTGACATGCTCAGCGAGACAACGCAGAAAACAATGAGGAGAACAAAAAGCATGGGCATCATTATTGCCGACAGCCGTTCAATGCCTTTCTGCACACCGCGCGCAAGCACAAAGATGTTTAAAAGGATAAAGATTACAGTATAGATCAGCGCCGAATATCCCTCAACGATGTATGATTGCATCTTGCCGTTGAAAAAAGCATCATGTTCCTTGATTCCTCCGGCAACGCCGCTATAAAGATCGCCGGTTACGCTCTGTACAAAATATTCAAGCGTCCATCCTCCCACAACCATGTAGAAGATCATGATGAGGAATGTAACCACGATTGACGCCAGTCCCACAATCCACCACGGTTTGCGTGGCGACAGATTACGGTAGGCGCCCACGGCGTCACTGCGCCCGGCGCGGCCAATTGCGAATTCTCCCAGCATGAGCGGCACGCCCAGAATGAACACGCATGCCGTGTATACAAGCAGAAAAGCGGCGCCTCCGCCGGCCTGGGTCTCTGCCGGGAAACGCCATACGGTGCCCAAT
>JAUNPQ010000047.1 GCA_030536615.1 Bacteroidales bacterium
CTGACGGGGACCATTGTTATATCCGCTGTTCTGGCGGTTGTTGCCATATCCGCCCTGACGGTAATTGTTGCCTGTGCCTCCGTTGTAGTTGTTGTATCGGGGCTGGTAGCTCTGCTGACGCTGCATTGGAGCTGCATTGGTGTCAGTGTTGCTGTCGGTGGTGGTATCTATGCCTTCAGGGGTATTGTTGTAGCGCGGCTGATAGGGGCGCGGGCGGTAGCCTCCCTGCTGGGGATATTTTCCTGGACGATCTTCGTTGTGCTGACCGTCATCATTACGGTTGTTGTAACGGTTCTGCTGGTAGGGACGTGGATTGTACTGCCGTGGCTGGTAGGGACGTGCCCCTTGATGTACGTTTTCTGATTGAGTGCGTTCTTGATAATTGACGCGTTCATAGCCGGAGCCGGATTCGCGATTGTCAGTAGATGTGCGCATCTCTCCGATGCGTGGGCGTTTTGGTTTTTTTTCGGGAATGTTGTTGTCCATGATGGAATTTTCTTTTGACCTTGGAATTTAGCGTTTATATCTCTCTATTATTATAGTTGTCGCCACCTCGCGGTGACTTTTTTATCAATCTGATTTTTATGGCATTTAATATTCAGGAATTATAGGACGTCTTTGTGGCTACAAAGATACGAATTTTTATTTCACCGCATGTGTTTTTCTTTGAAAAATTCACTCGTGGGCATGATGCATGAAGCGGATATATGCCGACTGTCAAAGGTTGCTTTTACACTATCTCTTAAACAAATTTGCGCGCTCTATGGTTTGCAAACGGGCCAAAATGAATCATTCCGCGCCTGAGTCTCTTGCGTGCTGGCATATGTATGCCGGCTTTGGGCAGCTCCTGAGAGGTTGTCGACAGCTATTATAAATATCTTCTTATTTTGTGGAACGGTGGAATTTGTGTACTTTTGCATGTATAATTATGAAAATTAATCTGAATACCCGTTATGATAAAAGATAAGGAAGTGGTTCTTAGCGGCATCCGCCCCACAGGCAATCTGC
The DNA here is from genome assembly GCA_030536615.1 of Bacteroidales bacterium. Taxonomy (GTDB): domain Bacteria; phylum Bacteroidota; class Bacteroidia; order Bacteroidales; family Muribaculaceae; genus CAG-873. The sequence continues at coordinate 1,009 of JAUNPQ010000047.1, forward strand.
ATCTTGGAAACTATTATGGCGCGCTTAGCAAGTTTGTCAGACTTCAGGAGACGCATGACTGTCTGTTCTTCATCGCTGACCTGCATGCTCTGACCACCAATACTGATCCTGATGAGTTGCACCGCAATGTGAAAAGCATTCTTGCCGAGTATCTTGCTGCCGGCATTGACCCTGATAAAGTGTCTATATTTGTGCAGAGCGATGTCCCTGAGCTGTCTGAACTGTATCTGCTTCTGAACATGCATGTGGGCATAGGCGAGCTTATGCGTACGGCGTCGTTCAAGGACAAGGCCAGACAATGTCTCGGCTTAAGTAGGGAGAATTGCTCTGATTCTGATGATGAGAGTATTGAAAAGGAGATAATCGGAGCATCGACCAACAAACGTGTCTGCGCCGGTCTCCTGACCTATCCCACACTCATGGCAGTGGATATTCTGGCCCAGAAAGCGCGTTGGGTGCCTGTAGGTAAGGACCAGTTGCAGCATCTGGAACTGACGCGCCGTTTTGCACGCCGCTTCAATCAATTCTACGGCGTTGAGGAATTCATAGAGCCTGATAATTTCGAATTCGGCGATGCACCTGTCAAAGTTCCCGGTCTTGATGGCTCGGGAAAGATGGGCAAGAGTGAGGGCAACTGCATATATCTTGTGGACGACCCGAAAGTGTTGCGTAAAAAAGTGATGCGCGCCGTTACGGACGAGGGTCCCAAAGAGCCGAATTCACCGTTGTCAGAACCTATCGCCAATCTGTTCACCCTGATGGAACTGACATCGGATCCGGCAGTGGTTCAGCAGTTCCGCGATGCATATGCCGACTGCTCCATCCGTTATGGTGATCTGAAAAAGCAGCTTGCCGAGGATATTTTGAAAGTCACCACTCCTATACGTGAGCGCATCAATGACATTCTGGCCGATGATGACTATATGCGTCGTGTTCTGGCACGTGGTGCGGACCGTGCCCGTCAGCAGGCATCGCAGACACTTGCCGAGGTGCGTCACATAATGGGCATCCGGAAAATCTGACATTGTCAAGTCGGGACGTATTATAGTCCTAACATAGAGTGTCTTACAACATATCCCCCGCCGGAATCCGGCGGGGGATATGTTGTCTATATAAATATATTATGAAAGTCAGGGAATGATGTTGTGTGCACGGAACACTTTGCGTACGGCTTCAAGGGCGCGTGTCACCTGCTCCTCAGTGTGTGTGGCCATAAGCGAGAAGCGTATGAGTGTGTCCTGCGGCGGCACGGCGGGGGTGACAACCGGATTGACAAAGATGCCTTCATTGAACAAGTCGCGGGTCACGGCAAAGGTCTTGAAGTCATCGCGTATATAAAGAGGTATGATGGGCGTGGAGGTATGTCCTATCTCACAACCCATGTTGCGGAAGCCCTCAAGGGCGTAGTTGGTGATTTTCCAGAGATGTTCCTGTCGCTCAGGCTCTTCAATCATTATATCTATGGCTTTGAGCGCGGCGGCGGTTGATGCCGGCGTGATTGATGCCGTAAAGATATAGGAGCGTGAGTGGTGGCGCAGGAAATTGGTGATTTCTTTGTCGGTGGCTATGAATCCGCCCAGAGATGCGAATGATTTTGAGAATGTGCCCATGATCAGGTCAACATCATCAGTCAGGCCGAAGTGGTTGACTGTTCCGCGGCCACCTTTGCCGAACACTCCTATGGAGTGTGCCTCGTCAACCATCACTGTAGCATTGTACTGTTTTGCAAGACGCACAATCTCCGGAAGATTTGCAACGTCACCTTCCATTGAGAAAACTCCATCAGTGACAATGAGTTTCACTTTGTCAGGCTCGCACCGCTGCAGCTGTTTCTCAAGCGATGCCATGTCGTTGTGCTTGTATTTGAGCTGCTGTGAGAATGACAGACGCCGACCTTCGATTATCGAGGCATGGTCCTGTTCGTCCCACAGAATGTAGTCCTCGCGGCCTGTAAGGGTTGAAACCACACCAAGATTCACCCCGAAGCCGGTGGAGTAGATCATAACATCCTCTTTGCCGATGTATTCCGCAATGCGTCGCTCAAGCTTTTTATGCAGGTCAAGTGTGCCGTTGAGGAATGGGGAGCCGGCACATCCTGTGCCATATTTCTTGACTGCCTCTATGGCTGCTTCTTTGATGCGTGGGTCGTTGACAAGCCCGGAGTAGCAGTTGCTTCCGAACATCAGCACTTTTCTGCCGTTTATGATCACCTCGGTGTCCTGCTCGGATTCAATGGCGCGGAAATAGGGATATACGCCTGCGGATTTTGCCTCCTGGGGAGCTGTGTACTTTGAGAGTTTTGCCTGGAGTAGCTTCATTGTTTCTCTGTCTGTGACAATATTGATTCTTTTCTTTATTTGGCTTCGCGCCAAACCAGGCTACAAAGGTACGACAATTTTTTTAATCGTCACTCCATAGACCCAATTTTTTTCGTATTCTTAAAAAAGACAGGGTAAATGCTGATAAAAAGCTGTTTTTTGAGGCATTCCGGAAGTGTGGGTGATTGTTGAGATATTCTGACAGAGAACAAGTGGCGAAGATGTGTTGTTGTATATGTAACGTCCGGAGAAATACCGGTAGAAAAAACCAGAGCATTACTAACATTGTTAAATATAAAACTCATAAAAGTATGTCAACTGCAAAAAAAAGTATTCGCGGCACCCGTACCGAAAAAAATCTTGTGACGGCATATCTTGCTGAATCAACGGCATATACACGGTATATGTTCTTTGCGCATCAGGCAGGAAAAGAAAAATATTATCCAATTCAGCGCGTGTTCACGGCTACCGCCAACAATGAGATGCGTCATTCAAAAGTTTTCTTCAAATATCTTGAAGGCGGAAAAGTGGAAGTCCCCATGAATATCGACTCAGGTGTTATAGGAACTACGGCCGAGAATCTGAAAATGGCAGCCGAGGAAGAACGGACCGAAGGAGTGGACATGTACATGGCTGCAGCCAAAGTTGCTCGTGAAGAGGGCTTTGATGATATTGCCGATCATTTTGCATCAATAGCCGCTATAGAATCAATGCACGAGAAACGTTTTCTGGAATATCTCAAACAGGTGAATGAAGGAACGGTATGGAAGCGCGACAAACCTATCAAGTGGCAGTGCCTTGTGTGCGGCTATGTGTATGAGGGGAAAGAACCGCCTGAGATATGTCCCGCATGCGATCATCCGCGTGAATTCTATATGCCGGTGGACGAGGAAGTGGATACCTACGTTGAATGATGTCCGGACGCATCGGCAGGGATTCAGGGATTCATTAAATAATTTTCAAAAATCACTTGCCTTTAAAAAATAAAGTTTGCTATTTCTGTTGGGTTATATATTAAGTATCAACGTTATAGAAATTCAAGAGATTGCCAAAGTTGTCCAAAACGGATAACTTTGGCAATTTTTTTAACGCGAAAAAGTTGTTCGGGCCAAAGGGAAATATTATCTTTGTGGGAGTAAAAACAACCCTAATCCATACCTTTCCAATCAAACACATGATACAGACCATTATAAAGCGCGACGGCCGCGTTGTGGGCTTTAACGAGGAAAAAATCAAGGCTGCCATCCGCAAGGCAATGCTCCAGACAGAGCTTGGTGAGGATGAACAACTCATAAACAAAATCACGGACCGCATCTCAATGACCGGTGATGAATGCATGTCTGTAGAGCAGATTCAGGACCGTGTCGAGTTTGAGCTCATGAAAAGTCCGCGCAAGGAGGTTGCCAAACGCTATATTGCCTATCGTGACCAGCGCAGCATTGCGCGCAGAGCCAAGACCCGCGACATATTCCTTGAGATCATCGAGGCCAAGAACAATGACATAACGCGTGAGAATGCAAATATGAACACAGATTCTCCGGCGGGTATGATGATGAAATTCGCGAGCGAGACCACAAAGCCGTTTGTTGATGACTATCTGCTCAGCGAGGAGGCCCGTCAGGCTGTGCGCAACGGGTATCTGCACATCCATGACAAGGACTATTATCCCACAAAGAGCCTGACATGTGTGCAGCATCCTCTTGACAAGATTCTTCAGCATGGGTTTGTGGCAGGTCATGGAGAGAGCCGCCCGGCAAAACGCATTGAGACCGCAAGCATAATAGCATGCATCTCTCTTGAGACCGCCCAGAACGAGATGCATGGAGGACAGGCAATTCCGGCATTCGATTTCTATCTGGCACCTTTTGTGAGGTCATCATTCATAGAAGAGCTCAAGAACCTTGAATCTGTACTGGGCCTTGATCTGTCTGATCTTTACGAGATTCACCTTGATGATTATATGAAACGTCCCCTTGACGGACTTGAAGGCAAAGAACGGGCCTTGCAGCACGCCATGAACCGCACTGTGGCGCGTGTGCATCAGGCAATGGAAGCGTTTATACATAACATGAACACCATACACTCCAGAGGTGGCAATCAGGTGGTGTTCAGTTCTATAAACTACGGTACGGATACTTCTGCCGAAGGCCGCTGCATAATAAGAGAACTACTCAACAGCACCTATGAAGGGGTGGGGAACGGTGCGACCGCCATATTCCCCATTCAGATCTGGAAGAAAAAACGCGGTGTGAGCTATCTGCCTGAGGATCCCAACTATGATCTTTACCGGCTTGCCTGCAAAGTGACAGCCCGGCGTTTCTTCCCCAATTTCGTGAATCTTGACGCCACTTTCAACCACCACGAGAAATGGAAGGCTGATGATCCGCAACGCTATTTGTATGAGGTGGCGACAATGGGATGCCGCACACGCGTGTTCGAGAACCGTTTCGGAGAGAAAACATCTGTGGGGCGCGGAAACCTGAGCTTCTCCACAATAAATATAGTTCGCATCGCCATTGAATGCATGGCCATCAAAGACCCGGAGGAGCGTATACGCCGCTTCTTTGACAAACTTGATGAAATTCTTGAGGTGACGGCCCGGCAACTTAATGACCGCTTTGATTTTCAGAAGACGGCGCTTGCCAAACAGTTCCCGCTTGTCATGTCGCGCTTGTGGAACGGTGCCGATGCTCTGAACCCTACAGACCGTGTCGAGCCTGTGCTGAATCAGGGTACACTTGGAATTGGATTCATAGGGCTGGCCGAATGTCTGATTGCCCTGACGGGGAAACATCACGGCGAGAGTGAGGACGCTCAGCGCCTGGGCCTGAAAATTGTCAGCCATATGAGGTCACGTGCCAACGAGTTCTCTGAGAAATACAAACACAACTTCTCCATATTGGCTACTCCGGCCGAGGGCCTTTCCGGCAAGTTTACGGCCAAAGACCGTAAGAGTTTCGGTGTAATACCCGGTATAACAGATAAGATATATTATACGAATTCCAACCATGTTCCGGTTTATTACAAATGTTCGCCGCGGCACAAGGCCAAAATCGAGGCACCATATCATGAGCTGACCGGAGGCGGACACATATTCTATGTTGAGATTGACGGAGACGCCACCCACAACCCGGAGGCCATCTCAGCGATTGTTGATCTCATGGACAGGCACAACATAGGCTATTGCTCGGTAAATCATAACCGCAACCGTTGCATGGCATGCGGATATGAGGATGCCGCTGAAGGACTGGATGTATGCCCCCAATGCGGGAGTACAGATATTGACAAACTACAGCGGATAACCGGCTATCTGGTTGGAACGACTGACCGCTGGAATTCGGCCAAACTCGCTGAACTCAAGGATCGAGTTGTCCATAAATAACCGCTGTATAGGCCGCCCATAAAAGATGATGGAACTCATTTTTCAATGCCGCTAAGAGTCATTGACATTGTAGAGGGCACCACCGTTGATGGCCCGGGGCTGCGGACATCTGTCTATTTTGCCGGATGCCGCCATGCATGCCCCGGGTGCCATAACCCTCAGTCCTGGGATTTTTCAGCCGGACACGAGATGACGGTTGAAGAGATTATGCAGGTCATCCGTGAAAATGATTTTGATGTTACTTTCAGTGGTGGAGATCCGCTCTATCAGCCTCTTGACGAACTTGCTCGCCTGGCTGAGGCTGTGCATGCCTGCGGTCATGATGTTTGGTGCTACACAGGATTCATATATGAAGATCTGATCGAAGATCCGCGCTATCAGGACATTCTGCTTAACATTGACATCCTTGTCGACGGTCCGTTTGTGGAGTCGTTGCGTGACACACGTCTGCATTTCCGTGGGTCATCGAACCAACGTATTATTCCGCTGGTGTCCGGGCGGCGCGTTCACCGGCCAGAATAGCGTCAATGGCGCGCGCCATTTCCCACCGTGGTTGATCGTGCCGGTTCTCAAGCACTATGATGACAGTGCCGTCAGCCGGATATTTGGCCACATATGCCTGAAAGCCGCCATTGTCTCCGGTGTGATACACTTTCACCGGCTCACCCGGAGTGGTGTCAATGAACCAGCCCAGACCATAGTGGGTGTTGGGGCGCCGTTGATAGTCGCACCATTCGCTGTCGCTGACGCTGATGCGCGGCGTATAGGCCATATCAAGCAATTCTGGGGACACAAGTTTGCCGGATGCCAGAGCACGTTCCCAAGCAAGCATGTCGCGTGCCGTGGCATACAGACATCCGTCGGGACGTGTGGCATAGAACGTCTCTTCGCCATAGTCTGATTCTGCCCAACCTCTGTCATCCGTCGGCATATATCCATGTGCCTCTGTGGCAGGCATGTCTGTGGGGTCGTAATAGCATGCATGCTCCATGCCGGCCGGCCCAAGCACATATTTACGCTGATATTCAGTAAACTCCAGACCGCTCTTGTCTTCAATGACTTTAGCAATGAGGAGAAATGAAGGATTCAGATAGTCATAGGCAGTGCCGGGCTCGAATTTCAGAGTATCAACATCTTTGAAATATCTTATTGATGAGGCATCGGTGGCATAGAGACACCCGTCGCGCCGGGAACGGTCGCGGGAATCCGGAATACCTGAGGTGTGTCCGGCAAGATCGGCAAGTGTGACCTTTTTCCACAGCGGATGTATATAGGGCAGATAGTCGGCACAACGCCCGTTGATGTCGGCTTTTCCTTGCTGTACCTGTTGCAGAAGCCCAATGACAGTGAATTGTTTTGAAACGGATGCTATGCAGAAGAGCGTGCTGTCTGTGACGGGGATGTTCTTCTCCATATCAGCCATGCCGGAATATCGTTCATAGAGGACAGAGTCACCCCGGGCGATGATAACGGCGCCACCGGGCGCGTGAGGACCATCGGCATAACGGGCCTCGAAAAGAGAATCAAGCTGGTGCCGGATGCCTGGGGTGGCGTGTACAGCACAAGTCCCCAGTGCGATGGCTGCGATAAGGCACAATGGATTCATAGGTTTGGAAGGTGTGTTAAAAATAAATGTTAATGTCCTCTTATTTATGGAAAAAAGAGGCGATGTCACCGGTGGTGAGAAATTTGACAATGAGATGGCCGTCGGGGGTGTAGGCGGATGAGGGCAGCCTGAGCAGATCACTGACAAGCGCCTGCATTTCGGATGCTGTAAGTGTCTGATTGTTGCGTATGGCCGCAGTGCCGGCCATTGACAGTGCGATGCGTTGTCTCTGGTCATCCGTAGGATCCGCACCCGTGTCCGCCAGGTCATTGAGGATGGCTATGACTGTCTCACGCGGGGAAGCTGTGGCAAGTTCAGCAGGAATGCCTTTTACGGTCCACTCCATCCCATGTTTGTTCTCAATGTCAAAGCCAAGTCTTGAAAACAATTCCACTGCTGACAGCATGAGCGAGTGTGCTGCTGCGTCAAGTTCCACATCCTCGCTGAATATAAGTTTCTGGGAAGTCATGACGCCGCTTTTTATCTGCGGTAATAGCCGGTCATAGAGAATGCGCACATGCGCGCGGTGCTGGTCAATGATCAGCAGGCCTCCTTTTGTCGAGGTGACAATCCAGCGGTTTTTGAACTGGAACATGGGCGCTTCTGAAAATTCCGGAGCAATGTCCGGTTCAATGGCTTCTGTGGCTGAAGCGGTTGAGGCAGCGGAGTTAAAAGGAGGTTTGTCCGTTATTTTTCTGTCGCTGATGAACCCTTCATAGAGTTTTTCCCAATCGCTGTTGTTGAGTGATGACCGCCGTTCATGGCGCACATTCATTCCGGCGTAACCCCCGAAAAGAGAATTTTGTGCCGGTGTCGGCGCGGGTGCCTGCAGGTTGAACGGATTATATGACGGATCAAAGTCATCCACAGGCGTGTCCTGAGGCATTTTGCCTTGTTGCAGAGGAGGTATCTCAGGGACATCGGTGGCCTCAAAGTCAATAGCGGGGCCTACATTGAATTTTCCGAGACTTTCTTTTACGGCTGCGGTCAGAATCTGCCATATCATCTGCTCATCCTCAAATTTTATTTCGTGCTTCTGAGGATGGATATTGACATCAATACGGTCCGGTTCAACCTCAAAGTTGATAAAATAATTCGGTTGGGCATCGCCTGCAATCAAGTCCTTGTAGCAATTGAGAACAGCCTTGTGAAAATACGGATGGCGCATGTTGCGTCCGTTTACAAAGAAAAACTGCAGCGCGTTGCGTTGGCGGGCGTTGGCGGGCAGACCGATGAATCCTGTTATTTTGACCGCCGTGGTGAGGGTGCTGATTGGAATGAGCTGTTTTTCAACCGAACGTCCGAAGAGCGCTCCGATGCGTTGCTTCAGCGGACCGCGGGGCAGTGTGTGCACCACCGTGCCATTATGCGTTAGCGAGAATTCAACGTCTGTGTTCACAAGCACAAGCCGTTCAAACTCATGCATTATGTGGCTCATCTCAATAGTGTCTTTTTTCAGAAAACGCCGGCGTGCCACAAAGTTGAAAAACAAGTTCTTGACCATTATGTTCGTGCCGCGCGCACATACTTCCGGTTCCTGATTCTCCACTTTTGAGGCTTTTATTGTGAGACGCGTGCCAAGAGAGTCTCCTTCACGCATGGTCCGCAGATCAATCTCACTTACTGCCGCCACAGATGGCAACGCCTCGCCGCGAAAACCCATGGTGTGGAGTGTGAACAGGTCATCGGCTTTACGGATTTTTGATGTGGCATGCCGTTCAAATGCCATACGGGCATCTGTCGGAGACATACCGCAGCCGTTGTCTATAACCTGTATGAGAGTTTTGCCGGCATCCTTTATGACGATATCCACACATGTCGCGCCGGCATCTATGGCATTTTCAACAAGTTCCTTGATGACAGAAGCCGGACGTTGGATAACCTCTCCGGCGGCAATCTGGTTGGCCACCGAATCCGGTAATAGCTTTATGACGTCATTCTTCTGCTCCATGACAAGGCTGTGTTAGAATTCGCTCGAAAAATGAAAGGAGATCTTCGGAAAGTCATTACGTGCCATCTGTAGCACGTAGTTTGAGTCAGCCATGAAGACATCACGGCCCTGACGGTCAAGAGCCATGAACTGGTGCTTGCGTTTTTTGAATGCCTCAAGCGCTTGGGCGTCATCGCTTTCCACCCAGCAGGCTTTGTACATTGACAGGGGCTCCCACCGGCATTGCGCGCCATATTCATGAAGAAGCCGGTATTGGATGACTTCAAACTGCAGCTGGCCTACGGTGCCGATTATCTTGCGACCGTTGAAGGTGTTTGTGAACAGCTGTGCCACTCCCTCATCCATAAGCTGCTGTATGCCTTTTTCAAGCTGTTTGGATTTCATGGGGTCCGTGTTCTCAATGTATTTGAACATTTCCGGTGAGAATGACGGCAGCCCTTTGAAGTGTAGTTCTTCGCCGGCGGTAAGGGTGTCTCCGATCTTGAAATTGCCCGTATCCGGCAAGCCGACAATGTCTCCGGGATAGGCCTCGTCAACAATACTCTTTTTCTGGGCCATGAACGCGGTAGGGGCGGAGAATTTCATCTGTTTGCCCGAGCGTATGTGCTTGTAGACGGTGTTGCGCTCAAATTTGCCTGAGCATACTTTCAGGAAGGCTATGCAGCTGCGGTGGTTAGGATCCATGTTGGCATGTATTTTGAAGATGAATCCTGAAAATGCGTCTTCCTGGGGATTGACTGTGCGCTCTTCTGTGACAGTGGCACGCGGAGCAGGTGCGATCTTGACAAAGCAATCAAGCATTTCCTTGACGCCGAATGTGTTGAGTGCCGAGCCGAAAAACACCGGTGCTGTTTTGCCGGCAAGATACTCTTCCTCGTCAAATTCGGGATAGACGCCTTCAATGAGGTCAAGGTCCTCGCGCAACTTGGCGGCATCGGTCTCCCCGACAGCCTGATCAATGCGCGGGTCATTGACATCGTCAATCTCAACACGCTCGCTGACGCGCTGCTTGTCGGGCGTGAAAAGGTCAAGGCCGTTCTCGTAGATGTTGTACACTCCTTTAAATTTGGCGCCTATGTTTATAGGCCAACTGAGGGGACGGACATTTATTTTGAGTTCGGCCTCAAGTTCGTCAAGGATATCAAATGGGTCGCGCCCCTCACGGTCAAGTTTGTTCACAAAGATTATGACCGGTGTGTTGCGCATGCGGCATACCTCCATGAGTTTGCGTGTCTGCATCTCAACGCCCTTGGCAACGTCGACAACAATGATCACTGAGTCAACAGCGGTGAGTGTGCGATAGGTGTCCTCGGCAAAATCCTGGTGGCCGGGAGTGTCAAGGATATTGATTTTATACCCTTCATAGTCAAATCCCATCACGGAGGTGGCAACGGATATACCACGTTGCTTTTCTATTTCCATCCAGTCACTTGTGGCTGTCTTTTTTATCTTGTTTGATTTCACCGCTCCGGCAACGTGGATTGCACCGCCGAAAAGCAAGAGTTTTTCAGTGAGGGTGGTTTTTCCTGCGTCAGGATGCGAGATGATGGCGAAAGTGCGTCGGCGGTTTATTTCTTCAGTATATGCCATTGTGTATATTTATGATGCGGTAGAGAGGTGATATGGGAGTTGGGAATATGGTTTAGCGGCTGATGCGTTGCATGCATCTTACAAGTGATGACCGCCAGTTGGGAATAGTAACTCCGTAGGTGGCCTTGATCTTTGACTTTTCAAGCACGGAGTAGAATGGGCGTATGGCCGCCGTGGGATAGTCGGCGGTGTGTATTGGATTCACGGTCACCGAGTCTGACAAGCCGGCGGCATCCACAACCGCACAGGCAAAGTCATACCACGATGCCACACCCTCATTTGAGAAATGATAGATTCCGGCAATCCATTGCGGGGCCTGGATGATGTCAGCAATCATCAGGGCCAGATCTGCCGCATAGGTCGGGGTTCCGGTCTGGTCAGCGACAACGTTAAGTCTGTGCTCGGAGTTTGCAAGCCGCAGCATGGTTTTTACAAAATTGTTGCCGTATGAAGAATATAGCCAGCCGGTACGGATTATGATGGCATCCGGCGCCAGCCCCATCAGAACGGTCTCGCTTGTGCGCTTGGTGGTGCCGTAGTGCGATGCCGGCGATGGCTTGTCGCTCTCGTTATATGGCCGGTTGGTGTTGCCGTCAAATACATAGTCGGTGGATATGTGTAGCATCCGGCATCCGTTGGCTGTGGCGGCTCCGGCAAGATTCCGTACGCCGTCAACGTTCACGGCCGTGCATTGGATTTTCTCATCTTCGGCACGGTCAACGGCTGTGTAGGCCGCGCAATTGATTATGTGGCTATAATTGCCCGAGCTTATAAAGTTATCTACAGCAGCACGGTCTGTTATGTCCAGTTCCTGCCGGTCAACGTAGTCAGTGATTCCGGGCATGCGCTGCTCAAGAATTTCGTGGAGTTCATTGCCAAGCTGACCATCTGAACCGGTTACAAGTATCTTCATGAATATATGGAGTGTTGTTTTGCGGAGACAAAATTACGAAAATTACACCGCATGGCAAAATATCCGTCATCACCTTGGACGCCGGAGCATGATGTTTCTGACGGCGATGTCAGAAATCATCGTCCATCATATCATAATCGTCATGCTCGTCAAGAAAATCATCATATGACCGGTAGCCATCATCAAAGTCATAACCATAATGGGTGCCGTGGCCGTAGCCGGTGCTATGGCCACGCCCATGACCCCAGATGTCCATGTCGCCCGAATAAAGGTCATCATAATTGTGATGTCGGTGTTGACGTTCTGTCAGACTATTGGAGTTGTCAGAACAGGATGTGCGGCTATGATTGCCAAAAAGCCATTTAAAGAATAAAAACTCGCCTAAGCAGTTCCAAAATCCCATAATTCATTAATCATTTAAGTTTACAGAATTGATACGTATATCGGGCAAAGCCAAATGTACGAATAAATTTTGGAAATGCAATGCATAGCCGGTGAACGAAAATGCGATTTCATATGTTATAATGCCAAAATACATTTACCAACTATGAAAGAGATTGCACTTATCGGCGTTAACGGAACGGTTTTGTCCGATACGCTGACCGCCCTTCTGGAGAGCGGAAAGGATGTGGATGTGTTCACCCCCAATCCTGAGCACGTCATGTTGGATACCACCAATGTGACAGTCAGCAGACTTGAGTCTGCCGACAAACAGGCAACAGCCCGTCAGCTTGCCGGTTTTGACACGATTGTCATTGCAAATGAGAACAATCTGGCTGATCCCGAGCTGAATGACTTTATACTGCGCACCTATTCACCCACAGTCAATGCTGCCATCGAGGCCGGCGTGAAGAAGCTTGTGGTTATCGGCGGCAAGGACTCCGAAGCATTCTACTGTGGTGAACTGCGCCGTCACAAAGACCTTGATTACGCTTTCACAACGACTGAAGGCGATTATCCGGCTGCGGTCTCGCAGATAGTGTGATGATGCATCGGCTAAAGTCGTAAAAAAGACATCCCCTGATATTTTTATGGCGCATGGTCAAGTCCCGTCCGGGGCGGCCGTGTGCTTTTTATGTAGGTATGCTTACATTATTTAACACAAGGTGCACGCATCATTCAGTGGTAAAGTTTTAATTTTGTAAAAATATAGATGACATAAAAAGATTGTTCAGGCCACATCCTCCGCAGGATGATATCTGCGGGAGATTTATTATCACTATCTACATGGATTGCAATACATACGATTTTGACCGGATTATAGACCGACACGATACTTGTGCTACAAAATTTGAGGAGATGGACGCCAAATTCGGACGTCACGACCTTTTGCCTTTCTGGATTGCCGACATGGATTTTCAGGCACCGCCATGCATCATCAATGCATTGCGACACCGTCTGGACCATACGGTACTTGGCTATACAACTCCTCCCGTCGAGTTCTGGGAGTCTATAACGGGATGGCTTTCCCACCGTCACGGGTGGGCCGTTGAAAATGATCAGATAACGTTCATGCCCGGTCTGAAGAAAGCCTTGAGCCTTTGCCTCAACTATTTCTCTCGCCCGGGGCAGGGAGTTGTCATCCAGCCGCCGGTATACCACTCGTTCCGCTCAGTCATAGAGGGCAACGGACGCCGCGTGCTTGCAAATCCGTTGCTTCTGAGTGAGTCAGGCCGCTATGAAATGGACTTCAAAGGGCTTGAAAGGCTTATGGAAGCCGAACATCCTGCCATGATGTTTGTGTGCAATCCCCACAACCCCATCGGGTTGCAATGGGATGCCGGAACACTGGCATGTCTGGCAACGATTTGTCGCACGCACGGTGTTGTCCTTATCTCCGACGAGATATATGGCGACATGATGCTTGGCGGCTGTCGCCATATCCCCACCGCCACGGTGTCTGATGATGCTGCGGCTGTGACTGTCACTCTGGGTGCGCCTTCAAAGACATTCAACATCCCCGGTATAGCCAGTGCATGGGCAGTTGTGGCGAATGAACGCCTGCGTACGCCATTTTTTCAATGGCTGTCAGCCAGCGAGTTCAACACTCCGCCCATTGCGGCGATGGTGGCAACCCGCGCCGCATATGAGGAAGGCGGTGACTGGCTTGACCACGCCCTGTCATATCTTCAGGATAATGTCAGCTGTGTCGCTGACTATTTTGCCGCAAACATTCCTGAGGCTGTCATTCAGCGGCCTCAGGCATCGTTTGCCGTGTGGATTGATTTCAGACGCTTCGGGCTCAGCCAGCAACAGCTTGTCAGAACGCTCGTTGAGAAGGCACGCCTTGCGTTGAGCGATGGCAGCAGTTTCGGCGCTGAAGGTACCGGATTCATGCGCATGAACATAGGCGTTCCCCGCGCCATGCTTGCAGAAGGACTTGACCGCATGGCATCCGTGTTCAGTAAACTTGAAACAGGAGGATGTGCAACGCAAAGCAGCGCTGTCGCTAACATACCCTTTGTGAAGATGTCCGGACTTGGCAACGATTTTGTCTATGTTGATTGCATGGAACGTCCAATTGAAGGGTTGCCTGAACTTGCCCGTAATATCAGCGGGCGTCATACCGGCGTAGGGTCGGACGGTATAATTGCTATTCTTCCCAGTGACAAAGCAGACTGCCGCATGCGCATATTCAATGCTGACGGATCAGAGGCGCAGATGTGTGGCAACGGCATACGCTGTGTGGCTAAATATATATTTGACAACAGGATTGTCAAAGGAAAAACGCACCTGACAATCGAGACGCTCAGCGGAGTGAAGAATGTAGAGATTCATCCCGGCCTTGACGGGGACACTGACACTGTGACTGTTGACATGGGGCGTCCCCTGATGGATCCCGAAAGCATTCCGGTGCTTTGGCAAGGTAAAGAGATGGTGGAGGCTACTGTGCATATTGATGATGGCCGGCAGATGAAAGTCACGGCTGTATCAATGGGCAATCCCCATGGTGTTGTATTTGTTGACAGTTTTGACGGAGATATTGTCTCTACGCTCGGACCTCAACTTGAAAACCATTCCATTTGGCCTGAGAAAGCCAATATCGAATTTGTGCGTGTGGACAATCCCAACAGCTTGTCAATGCGTGCCTGGGAACGTGGAGCCGGCGAGACCATGGCCTGCGGCACCGGAGCCTGTGCAGCCGCTCAGGCGGCTGTGGCAACAGGCAGAGCGCGTTGGCCAATCACCATGCGCCTCATAGGCGGCAACCTGAACATAGACCTCAATCCCGACACCGGCCACATCCTTATGACCGGCCCTGCTGTCACTATCTACTCCGACACCTACTACACCTCATCCAAGCATTGAGTCCCCTCTTAGAAGCATCAATTCTTCGTGCAAGGTATATTCGTTAAAGCGATTGGATAGCCGTACTGTCACTAAATTTTCAGGATTATTTTCGGTATAAGAGTGAAGAAGTCAAGTAATAATTGCGTTTTTTGATTATCGTAGTAAAATCGTTGCAAATTTGATTGAGAAGTCAATACGTAATATTCTTCTTGTTGAGTTTTGTTTCAATTTCTTCAATTGTTGGAAGAGTGCTTTTGAAATCATTTGGGAGCAGTTTTTCCAACTGATATTCGGAAATACCGATTGGCAGGTTATAACCTTCAAGTGAATATCGGGCAAGCACATTGTCTTTTGTCTTGCAAACGAGAAGGCCTATGGTTGGATTGTCTTGTTCTGTTTTAAGGAGATGATTCACCGCAGTGACATAAAGGCCGAGTTGTCCCAGATGAGCAGCCTCAAACTTGACAGTCTTGACTTCTATCACTACGTAACAACGAAGTTTGAGATTGTAGAAAAGCAAGTCAGTGAATTGTTCAGTCTCACCAACTTTAAGCCGATATTCGTTCCCTACATAAGCGAACCCTTCTCCCAATTCGAGAAGGAATCGAGTAATCTCTTTGATAAGAGCATCCTTAAGTTCGCGTTCTCTGTAGGATGTTGCCAAATTTGTAAAATCAAAAATATAAGGATCTTTCGTCATTTCCTGGGCTAATTCACCTGTTGGAGCTGGAAGCCGATCTTTGAAGTTTGTAATTCCTTTGCCTTGTCGCAGATGGTAGTTGGTGTCAAGCATATTGAGTAGAACGCCTCTTGACCATCCTTGCTTAGTAGTTTCAATGAGATATGACAAGGCAATTGTGGGCTCGTTGAAGTACTTGTCAATTAGTAATTTATGATGACCCCATGGGACGGAGTATAAAATATTCTCAATGTCGGGGTGTTTTGCAAGTTGAGATTTTCCCTCAACTTGGGGGAAAATCTCAGAATACATCATGTAGAAACGTCTAATATAATAAAGGTTCTTAGGTGAGAAACAATGTGCTTCTGGTATAGCTGTTTTGAGATCACGGCTTAGAGTCTTTATGAATTCAGAGCCATATTTGTTTTCATTCTGGCGTGAAAATATATCTTTCCCAAGCTGCCAATAAAAATTCAATAACTCTTTATTGACTTCTAAAGAGGCCCTTATTTGCGAGATGCGGTAGCGTTTGGATAGAGATGCGATCCATTCGTTATATTCTAAATCTGTGATTATACTTTTTGCCATGAAGTCGTAAATTAATTTGATTCCAAGATATTATGAGTAATAGGAACTGCTATGCTGGTAAGTATTGGTTGGGCAATGTTGAATAGCAAAGGATTCATTTGATCTACTCCGATTTGGTAGTTGAATATGCGAAGTTACGAAATTTTGTTGGAATTTCGGAGTGGGATTTGTGGCGAAAGATCATGGTGACAGAGAGGGTTGGTGCTCACATTATTTAACATTATTTTTTCGGGGCTTTAAGAGGCAAAGCGCTATCTTTGTAAAATATAGGCGGCGCAATGTCTGCGGTGCCATAAAAACAATACTGGATGATGAAATATAGACTTTTTGCAGCCGCAGGGCTGCTCTTAGCCGCCGGCAGTGTCTTCGCCGGCAAATACACTGTTACTGTTCCGTTGAGCGATGACGAGAATGGAGCGATGGCTTTTCTTGTAAACTATGACAGCGATGAGAAGATTGATTCTGTCATGGTTGATGATAATAAGGCGGTTTTCAATGGTGATGTAGCGCAACCTGTTTCAACACGGCTGATCATTGACGGAAAACGTGTGGCACAGTTCTTTGTGGAGCCTGATGCGGACATAACCGTGAATGTCAGTGAGCACACTGCTACAGGCGGCAAGCTCAATGACATTGAGCAGCATTATGCCAAGCAGGTTTCAGAGCTTTCGCAGAAATTCGGAACCGCCGGCACTGATCAGGAGAAAGAGACTATTTATAAAGAATATATGGGCTTGCGTGACAAGACATTGGATGCCAACCTTGATAATATGTTCGGCTATATGCTCTTCATTGAAAAGGCCTATGAAATGACTCCTGAAGAACTGGATGCGTATCTTGCGGACCATCCTTATTTTGCCCAGTTCAAGCGTGTGCAGCGGCTGGTGCGCAACAACCAGGCAAAAAAATCCACACAGGCCGGCGCTATGTTCGCCGATTTCGCAGTGGAATATAATGGCACCACTCATCATCTGAGCGATGTTGTTGGAAAAGGTAAGCCGGTTGTAGTTGACTTCTGGGCCTCGTGGTGTGGCCCATGCCGCAGGGAGATGCCTAACCTCAAGGAGATCTACGACGCATATTCAGACAAAGGGCTCAAAGTTCTTGGTGTTGCTGTCTGGGATGAGCCGGCAGCTTCAGAGAAAGCGGTAAAAGAAATGCAGCTGCCCTGGGAAGTGTGGGTGAACGGCGGCAGTGTGCCCACGGACACTTATGGCATATCAGGTATACCGTGTATAATCTATTTCAATGGTGACGGAACTATCCGTTTCCGCGATCTTCATGGCGCCGACCTGCGCAAAGCTGTCGACGATGCCATGTCCGCAGCAGCCAATTGACAACCCGCGGTGCGGTGGCAAGAGCAATCGCTATGCCGGTGCTGTCGGCCATAAAATCCATGATATCATAAGCCCGTCCGTGTCCCATTGCCTCCTGAAGACATTCATCTCCATAGGCAAACACAAGCATTGAAAGGGCAAGAATCACATAGAACGTCGGCGAAAGATGCCGGCGTTCGTCTTTTTGAAGCCTTTTGGCGTCAAAGATTATCGCTCCCGTAAGGCCGCCGAACATGATGAGATGCACCAGTTTGTCAAGATTGGGAATTGGTGGCATGTCGCCTATTTCGGGCAGCGGGTGGGCGGCAAGTGTCAGCCACAGCACTGCTCCAGCTGTCAGCATTGATGGCCACCATGCTTTCAGTTTGTGTTTTATGCGTGGTGTCATCTTGTCACTGATGCGGCGCGGTTCATGGCATCGGCGGCGCGCTGATAATATTCTGCGGAACGTCTTACGGCTGTGCGGTATTTGTCAAGGTAGTTCTCGGCGCGGCGCGTATAGTCATCGGCACGTCGGCGATCGTTGCGCCGTTCATAGTACGATGCCTCGCGGCGGTTACTCTGCACATTGCGCATGTGACTTTCAGCCTCGCGTTTGTATCGCTCGGCATTGCGCTGTGCGCTGACGGCATCGCTGATGTATGTGGTTGACTGGCGGATGGTATAGTCATCAATAGACATTGCACATGGGGCGATGAATGCAGTCAGGGCTAATGATATTATCAGTTTCTTGAACATATGAAAAATAATGGAAAATTAACTCAGGATGCGTGATCTTGAGAGTGGCAATGATTGTTAAACGCCCTTATAGAGACATCGGCATGGAAAAGTCCGGTTTGGCCTGACTCTCCATGCCGATATTATTGGAAATCAGCATAAAGCTGTGGTGTAAAGACGTTTTTATTTGTCCTGTACCAGAGAGAAGATGTATTCTTTCTCGTCGGCAGGGTCAACCTGAATGTTGATTTTGTCTTCACGAGCCAGCCAGCCGATTGCTGCAAAAAGTTCTTTATCTTTCAGCTTTGTAACTTTCTTGAGCTGTTTTGCGCCCATTGCTTCTGCATCATTGAGTGCCTGCCAAACAAGGCCTGCGCTAATTCCGATTGTGTCAGTGTTCATTTTAATAAGTAATGTTAAGTGTTAGACAAAATTATC
>JAUNPQ010000048.1:0-5182 GCA_030536615.1 Bacteroidales bacterium
GCCACGTTTTATCGTAAATGTAGCATTATCGAAAACCTGATGGTCACCGTAGGCCTTTCCGACATTTTCCGCAATTATAGGATAATCTCCTGAGCGGGGTGCCGGTGGAAATTTCAGATTCAGCCGTGATTTGTCAACCTCATCAACCTCGATACGTTCTATTTTTGCCAGTTGCTTCATGCGGCTCTGCACCTGCACGGCCTTGGTGGCTTTATAACGGAAACGCTCTATGAATTCCTCAGTGTCAGCTATCTGTTTCTGCTGATTCTGGTAAGCACGCATCTGTTGCTCTATGCGTTCCTGACGCAACACAACAAATTTGGAATAATTCACTGAGTAATCATAGATTTTTCCAAGCGAGATCTCAATTGTCCTGTTGGTGACATTGTCAATAAACGCACGGTCATGACTGACAAGCACAACCGCCTTGGCTTTTGTGATCAGGAAACTTTCAAGCCACTGTATGGATTCAATGTCAAGATGGTTTGTCGGCTCATCAAGAAGAAGCACATCCGGACGCTGCAGAAGAATCTTGGCAAGTTCGATGCGCATACGCCATCCACCGGAGAATTCCGAGGTGGGCCGTCCAAAATCATCGCGCACAAAACCAAGGCCTAAAAGTGTCTTTTCAGTCTCAGCTATTGAATTCTCGCTGTCAGCCATAGCGATCTGCTCATTCAATGTCGCCACACGTTCAATCAGGCGTGCATATTCAGTGCTCTCGTAGTCTGTGCGTTCAGCCAACTCTGTGTTCAGACGTTCAAGTGTTGCTTTCATATCATCTATATGGGCAAACGCTTTGCTGGCTTCTTCAAACACGGTGAGCGTATCATTTATAAGCATCTGCTGGGGAAGATATCCCACCGTTATACCCTGTGGAACGGACACAGACCCGGAAGTGGGTTTCTGAAGTCCGGCAATGATTTTCAGCATTGTGGACTTCCCTGCTCCGTTTTTGCCAACCAAAGCTATTTTATCCTTGGGGTTGATCACATAGCTGATATTGTCAAACAATGATTTGGCACTGAATTCTACTGACAGATTGTTTATGGAAATCATCGTATATGGCTATTCTGGGTTTATATCACTTGTCGACAAATGTCAGATTCTCCAGTTTCCCGGAGCTGTCAGTGGTGATATATATTTTCTTTTCTGTGTATACTGTTGTATGCGTTTCATGTGAATATGGCTCAGAAATAACCTGTCCTGCATCATCAACAGAGACCAATGTCAATGCACCCTCATATTGTCTTTGGCCATTGATATAAATGTGATATGACAGAAAACGCTTCATTCGCTCAGAATTTATAAAGTTTCTGGCGATATCGCTGTGAATACATTTCCGGAGAAAGTCTTTTTCTGATAAGCTGCATTGAATCAATGTATACGGTAGTCTGTTCAGGAGCATCAATCTGCATCAGACCATATATACGTGTCGGGGTACGGGTTGAATCAGTCATAAAACGCATCTCCTGCCACCCTTGTCCGCTGAAACGCGTATTGAGCACTTCTGTGGCACCATCATTATAAACGGTTACAAATGACCATAGGGCATTCCCGGGGTTGCCGATAAGCTTGGCGCGCCATGTGTATGCATCACCTGACTTCCAGTTGGCGTCACCGTTATAGTTGAAGGTTATGCTCTGTGTGCTTGATCGGTCAGAAAAAACATATCTCCGCGATGAACTCCATACATCCACCGAATCACCCGAGACGGACAACGCCGCTTGTGCGGCTGCGATGGCATCATTGTTATCAAGGCGGTTCTGTAATATTTCTGCCGTCTGCTCATAGACGTCCATATACTTGTCCAGATTGGCTCCATACCACATGAATGAGGTGTCAAGCGTTTCCGCTGTGATTCCATGCTTTTCAAGGATGGCCTGCTTCACAACCTTGCGGGTGGAGTCATTGGGATAATTGGCATGATTCATGTCCAGCACGCTCTCAGCAATATGTATGTCCGCCAGTACCTGAGCCATCTTGTCCGGCTGAACAACATAGTCAGGAGCACGGCGGCAACTCATGCACGTCAGTGTCATTGACACAATGACACCGGCAACGCCTATAGCATTAATCTTTCCTGTCATTGCCATCAAGAGGCGCCCTGACTATGCAACATTGCAAAAAATTCACGCCGCAGGTCAGAGTCATTCTCAAATGCGCCGCTGTAGTGCATGGTGACAGTGGAGGAATCCTGTTTCTCCACGCCGCGCATTTTCATACATAGATGCTGGCCCTCGCAAATCACTATCACTCCCGATGCATGCAGTGTCCTGCTGACAGCTTCGCACACTTCGCGCGTAAGACGTTCCTGCACTTGCAGACGTCGGGCATACACATTGACCAGACGGGCAAGTTTACTGAGTCCGATCATGTTGCCATGTGGAAGATACCCGATGGATATCTTTCCGAAAAAGGGCAGAATATGATGCTCGCACATTGAATAGAACTCAATGTCCTTGACAATGACGATCTGCGATCCGGCATATTCAAATATGGCCTGACGCATCACCGCATCCGGGTCCTTACGATAGCCTTCCGTGACAAACCATAATGCCTTGGCTGCACGCATAGGTGTTTTCAAAAGGCCCTCACGTTGTGTGTCCTCGCCAAGAAGCTCCAATATGGCCTGAATATGCGCGGCGATATCTTTCAGCCGTTCATCATCATTGTTCATCAAATTATTCTGAGAGCTCATTGATAGACATATTTATATTCAACGATTGTTGATGGTGCAGCGCACCACACGCAAATCCGCGCCCAATGACGGTATGGCGCGGCGCACCTCGGCCATTGCGGCGTCAGCGGCTCCACGGTTGGAGAAGTCACCCAGACGTACACGCCAGAACGGTGCCTCAAAGGTAACATAAACCCTGTATTGCGGGAAACGGTTCATGATCTGCGCACGTTTCGCGGCTGCGCGGGCTTTTGCAGTCCGCACATTGTTGTCTGAAAAAATCTCGACACGATAGCCTGCCCGGGTTCGGGCGGATGTTGCAGGTGTGTTTGATTCAACATGCTGCTCTGTGTTGAACTCAAGCCGCTACAATAATCCCTGAGGTTGCTCAATCTCCACTTTGCCCGTGTTTTTCAGGGCATCGACGATATTCGGTACGGAATCAGTAGATGACACTATACTGCTGACACCGCCTGCAGATAGGGACGGAGCGATGCTGAGGGCTATGATGGCAAGGATATGGCGCATGTTGTTGTTCGGAATTCGTTCCACCACGGGAGTTGTAGAGCTATAATATGGAGAGAGGAGAACAAGTGTTTGTGAGAGCTATTTTTCAGAAAGCGTTGACAATGCCCATGAAGTCGGCGCATTTAAGCGATGCACCGCCGATAAGACCACCGTCTACGTCAGGTTTGGCAAAAAGTTCTTTGGCATTGCTCGGTTTGCAGCTTCCGCCATAAAGGATTGATGTGCCCTGAGCAACGTCCTGTCCGTATTTTTCAGCGATCACATTGCGTATGTGGGCATGCATTTCTTCAGCCTGATCAGCTGTCGCTGTTTTTCCGGTTCCGATAGCCCATACGGGTTCATAAGCCAGTATGATTTTTGAAAATTCTTCGGCAGAGAGGTTGAACAGCCCGTCAACAATCTGGGATTTAACCACGTCAAAGTGCTTGTCTGCCTCGCGCTCCTCAAGGACTTCACCTATGCAGAATATGGGTGTAAGGTCGTTTTCAAGAGCTAATGCGACTTTTTCACGGAGTGTAGCCGCTGTCTCGCCATAATATTGACGACGCTCGGAGTGTCCCAGAATAACATATTTGGCACCTGTCGAGGCTACCATAGGCGCGGAAACTTCTCCGGTATAGGCACCGCTTTTGTGGTCAGCGCAGTTCTCGGCACCAAGACCAAGTCCTTTGGAGATGACATTATTGATAGAAGCAAGGTGAGTGAACGGCACGCAGATGATGACGTCGCAATTCGGTTTTACTTCTTTCAGCGCATTGTTCACTTCCTCAGCAAGTTTCACACCTTCCTGCAGGGTGGTGTTCATTTTCCAGTTACCTGCAACAATATTTTTTCTCATTTTATATTTGGTTTAATTAAGTTTTTGTTCCTATGCCATTTGTCTGTTATGGGACAATGTGATTTATGTGTTATAACCGGATGCAAAATTACTAATAATTCATGACACTGCACAGCCGCCCATGCAAAAAAGTGCTCTCTCAACTTTGTCCCTTGTCTGCGGCAGCTACACTTATGGACAGATTGTTTTTTGACTTGTGCATGATCGCAGTCAGTGACAAGAGAATCAATGTGCCGATTATCATGAGATATATTCCTGATGTCAGAGGGAGGACAATGCTGCTTTCAGCGGGAGTCATTCCAGACAGGATGTCTGATGTTTTATCTGCCGGACTGTTGACCAGTTCGGGATCTATGCTGTATAAGGAATATTTCCATTGTATTGTGTCATTCACAACATACACCAGCGAGGCATTTCCCCGCGCAAGGGTTTTCAGGTCAGTGTCATCAGAGAAATACACGGGATATTCGGCATTGACCTCCTTCACCCAACGTCCAATGCTGTCAGTAGCCACCACTGCGGCCATGGCACCGTTATGCATGTGCTGGTAACGGTTGAGGCTGTTGGCCATCTGTGACCGTGAAATGCCATGTGCTTCCGGCTCGGGCACGCACAGCAGCAGTAGGCCTCCGGGTGTAGAGGATTCCTCGATAACATCTGGTGTCACATCGTCACCATATTCATCAATGAATGCAAGTTGCTTTTTATGTGCACCGGTTTGTGGCGGATCTTCCCTTCTGACAAAAATCCATTCCTCGCCCTCCGGAAGATTGTCTGCCGTGAAGGAATGTTCTTTGCCGTCTTTTGAATAGATGAACTTGGGATTCTCCATACTGTCATCCGCTACCAGTGTGTTTCCGACTGCATATGGCCTGAAGTCAACGAGTGGCTGCACAGCATATCCATAGAGACTCAACAGCATAGGGTAAAGCATGGAACAGAATACCGCTATCCACTGCACGGACGGAAGAATGATCCCACGGACGCGTCTGTTACGGAATATAAGGAACAATGCTCCGGCTGTCAGAACAATATTTTTCAGGAATGTCGCTCCGTTTGAAATCACAAGTGCATCCCCGAAACATCCACAGTCCGGAACCGGTGAGGCAAAGTATATCCATCCCGTAAGCGGTGTC
>JAUNPQ010000048.1:5192-19680 GCA_030536615.1 Bacteroidales bacterium
CATGAACATAAGCAGACACCATGCAGATGTGCGTCTCATCACTCCCGACAGCACCATGACACCCAGACAGAATTCTGCCGCACAGAGCAGAAATGCGGCTACAACCATCACCTCCTGAGGCAGACTCAGATGCAATGCAGCGGCATAATCATTGATTTTAAATATCGTGCCCCATGGATCAACAGCCTTGACCCATCCGGAGAAAATGAATACGATGCCGATTATTATGCGTGTTGCCCATATGCCACATGCCAGAAACAGCGATGATGCGGCAGGACTGTTTTCACGTTCAGCCTTTTTCTGTAAATTTGATGATTCCGAAAACTGCATAATTCATCATATCCATATAATTGGCATCAATACCTTCGGAGACGAGCGTGTGACCGGAATTGTCTTCAATTTCTTTCACCCGCTCTATCTTCATAAGTATAAGATCCGTATATGAAAGTGTACGCATGGAGCGCCAGGCTTCGTCGTAGTCATGATTCTTGGCAATCATCAGCGTACGTGTCTCGCTGACAACGTCATCATAAAGTTCCAATGCCTTCTGCGTGGAAATGTCCTTTGTGTCAACATAGCCCAGCCTCAGCTGTATGATGCCTATCACGGAATAGTTGACAATCGCGATCAGCTCCGGAAGTATCCCCTCTCCCACCGCCGATGTCCCTTTTGTCTCAAGGGTGCGGATGCGTTTGGCCTTGATGAATATCTGGTCAGTGAGAGCAGCCGGACGCATTATCCGCCATGAAGGGCCATAGTCCTTGAGCTTTTTCACAAATATGTCGCGGCACAGTGCAAGTGCGTCATCAAACTGTTGGATTGTATCCATAGGAAAGATAGTGTTATATTATTAAACACCCTCTTATACAGATACCCGACAGGAATATGAACTCCTGTCGGGCGTATTTATGCAAGGGTCATATCAGTCATCAAGCTTACGCTGCTGGACTGAGTCATATCCGTTTTTGTCATCAAGATTGTAATATGCAATCTCGAGAACCTGAAGTATCTGTGTGCGGTTGTTGGGGTCGAGTTTATAGGCTTTCTCAAGATAATCCACGGCTTTCTGGTACAGGGGCACAAGCTCTTTCTGCTTGAAACTGTCAAAGTTCGTTCCGTTGTATTCGTCGCTGAGATCACCGGCTTTGGCTGCATAAGCGCGGCCCATGTAGAACAATGCTATGGCATTGTCGGCATCAAGATCAAGGGCTTTCTGGTAAAGCTCCATTGCTTTTGCGCGGTCTTTCTTGTTGTCGTAGATTATACCTTCAAGAGCATAGTACTGTGAGTTGTCGGCATCGGCAGCAACAGCATCGGCAAGGAACTGCAGGGCCTCGTCATATTTTTCGGTCTGGAGATAATAGTTCACAATCTGATTGATGAACTGAGGATCGGAGTGACCGTAAAGATTGTTTCCGGCTGAAGCGAATTCCAGCAATGCTTCGTTGTCCTTGGCACCTGTGGCAACAGCGATACCGTACTCATAGACGGGTTTCTTGCTGTATCCCTTTTTGATTGCATTACGGAAAGCGTTGATGGCACCGGCAAGATCTTCAGCCTGCCATGCTGCAAGGCCTTGATTAAAGGCTATTTCGCTCATCACACTGTCAGGGAAGTTCTGAAATTTTGCTTTAGCAAAAAGTGGGTCTGTCGGCAAGTCAAGGAAAATCTGCCATGACTGTGCGGCTTTTTTATATTCCTTCTCATTCCAGAAATCAACGGCGGCCATGTTGAAATCAGCCTGATGACCGGCAATTGTGCTTAAAATTTCTTTTGAATAGCGGGGCTTTACCTTTCCTTTTTCATCAGGAAGTGAATCAAGAGGAAGGGTTTTGACATAATACTCATATCCCCCCAGCAATGCATTGGCTGCGGAGAGAACTTTGGGATCGTCCTGCTTGATGAGGCCAACCTGTTTCTTTCCAAGAACGTCATCGTACTCCTTGAAACCGGCTTTGCCCGGGATATAATATGTTATAGCTGCTTTTTCTGTTTCAGGATTTGTAAATGCCGGTGTGACAATGGTCACGACTTCTGCAAATGGTTTGCCTGATTTCATGGCACTTTCCGCTTCCTTTATCACTGACTTCTGCGCTGTGGCAGCGGCAGCAGTAGCGACACATAATGCGAGGATGCTTATTTTCTTCATAATCGGTGAAGTGTTTTAGTGATTAGGTATATTGTAATTTTTTATATCTGATGGATGTTTTTGCATGTGCTATCTGAATTATATTAACACCTGATGACGTCTGCTTGTTGTGATGTCAATTCATTTCTGTGTCATCAGTGTCTGCTTCCGGTCCGTCTGACTCTGCCTCCGGGGTATCTTCATCTGTCATATCAATTTCTTCAGCAGGCAGAACATCGGTCGGAATATCTATCTCCTCCGCTTCAATTTCGGGGTCAGTGGGAACACTGCAGGCCGATGCGATCTCTCCGCCTTTTTTGGACAGGTCAATTATCTTGACACCCATTGTAGCTCTGCCACGGACAGGGATATCTGCCACGCGGATACGAATCGTGATGCCAGACTTGTTGATGATAACAAGGTCAGTATCGTCATTGACACTCTTGAATGCGACGAGTTCACCGGTGCGGTCTGTAATATTCATGGTCTTGACGCCTTTTCCTCCGCGGTTGGTGATGCGGTAGGTGTCAAGAAGTGAGCGCTTGCCTATACCGTTTTCAGACAGAACAAGAATAGTGTTATCGCTTCCTTCCTCCATGGTGATTAGGCCGATAATATAATCATCCTCACCATCAAGAGTCATACCGCGCACACCTGTGGACACGCGTCCCATCTGTCTGACTTTCTCCTCGGGGAAGCGGATGGCGCGTCCCTTTCTGTCAGCAAGGAGAATCTGCGAATTGCCGTCAGTCAGCTCAACACCAACAAGGCGGTCATCATCGCGCAGCACTATTGCTTTCTTGCCCTTGGCCATCACCCTTGCATATTCTGCAAGCGATGTCTTCTTGACAACGCCGTTGCGGGTAGCGAATACAAGATTGTGCGAGGTTATATATTCAATATCGTTGAGCATCTTGCAGCTGATAAACGCATTGACCTTGTCATCCGATTCAATGTTGAGCACATTCTGCAGTGCGCGCCCTTTTGAATTCTTGGCGCCTTCCGGCAGTTCATATACTTTCATGCTGTATACAAGACCTTTCTGTGTGAAGAAAAGCATTGTGCTGTGCATAGAAGCAGTATAGATATGCTCAATGAAATCGCTGTCGCGCGTGTCACTGCCTTTGGCACCCACTCCACCGCGGTGTTGGGCGCGGAACTCGCTCAGTGGCGTACGTTTTATGTAGCCCATATGTGAGATGGTGATGATCATGTCATCATCGGCATAGAAATCCTCGGCGTTGAAATCACCGGCGGTATAGTCAATCTTGGTGCGACGTTCGTCACCGTATTTGTCGCGGGTTTCTATCAGCTCGCTCTTTATCAGCTCACGGCATACATGGTCATCATTGAGAATAAGTTCCAGGCCGGCGATATATTCCTTAAGTTTGTTATAGTCATCCTCGAGTTTTGACTGTTCCAGACCCGTGAGAGCCCTGAGTTTCATCTCGACTATGGCTGTTACCTGACGTTCTGTGAGATTGAAGCGGGCCATCAGCCGTTCTTTTGCCTCATCAACTGTGGCACTGTGGCGTATTATCTCAATGACCTCCTCAATGTTCTGTGATGCGATTATGAGTCCTTCCAGAATATGCAGACGGTCCTGAGCTTTTGCCAGACGGAATTTTGTGCGGCGTATGACAATCTCATGACGGTGAGCAACAAATTCCTCAAGTATCTCTTTCAGATTCAGTGTCCGTGGCCTTCCGCCCACAAGTGCTACATTGTTGACTGAAAAAGATGCCTGCATCTGTGTCATCTTGTAGAGCTTGTTGAGAACCACATTCGCATTGGCGTCACTCTTGAGTTTTATGACAATGCGCATGCCCTCGAAGTCAGTCTCGTCATTTATATCCGCTATGCCGTCAAGCCGCTTCTCGTTGCAGAGATCGGCAATGTATTTTATGAGTTCAGCCTTGTTTACACCATAGGGGATCTCATTGACCACGATTGTCTCATGATTGGCCTCCTGCTCAATCTCGGCGTTTGCGCGGACAATGATTCTGCCTCGTCCGGTCTCAAAGGCATCGCGCACGCCGTTGTACCCGTATATTGTGCCGCCCGTTGGAAAATCGGGCGCCGGAATATATTTAATGAGTTCAGCTATGCTTATGTCGGGATTATCAACAAGAGCCACTGCCGCGTCAAGCGCTTCACGAAGATTGTGTGGGGGCATATTTGTAGCCATACCCACAGCTATGCCGGAAGCTCCGTTGACAAGAAGATTTGGAAAACGTGTCGGGAGAACCACGGGTTCACGGTTGCCATTGTCATAGGTAGGAACAAAGTCAACGGTGTCATCATTGATATCAGAAAGCATCTCCTCGCCAAGTTTGGCAAGGCGCACCTCCGTGTATCGCATGGCAGCCGGCGATGCTCCGTCAATGCTTCCGAAGTTTCCGTGTCCGTCAACAAGTATGTTGCGCATCTTCCAGTCCTGTGCCAGATTGACAACAGTTCCGTAGATTGATGAGTCTCCATGAGGGTGATATTTACCCATCACCTCACCGACGCAATTGGCTGATTTCTTATGGGGCTTGTCGCTTGTGTTGCCCATGGCATCCATGCCATAGAGGACGCGGCGTTGAACCGGCTTGAGTCCGTCGCGCGCATCCGGAAGGGCGCGTGAGACAATGACTGACATCGAGTAATCGATGTACGCCGACTTCATCTCGTTTTCTATATCTATCTTGATTATTCTGTCTTCTTCCAACATGTCTGTAAAAGAGTGTTAATTAATCAGTTAACAACTGTTCTATATCAAAAAAAGCTCTAAATTGATTTTCTATCGGTAAAATTATCATACAAAAGTACGAATTTTTCCGGAAAAAATCGCTAACTTTGAATTACAAGTTTTTTTTATTGACGCTTTTGCCGCCACACATCATTTGGCACGCTTATTGCTGGTTAT
Organism: Bacteroidales bacterium; assembly: GCA_030536615.1. Lineage (GTDB taxonomy): Bacteria > Bacteroidota > Bacteroidia > Bacteroidales > Muribaculaceae > CAG-873. The sequence continues at coordinate 10,232 of JAUNPQ010000048.1, forward strand.
TATTCTAAGGTAAAGACATCAGAAAAACCGTCCATCCGGTTGGTTTGTTTCTGATTATTAATATAGACAATTATTTAATTTAATGGACAATATATTTTCACAGGAAATAACTACGTTGCTGAACACCGCGCAACGTCTGGCCCGTGCGCACAATCACACCGAACTCGGGCCTGAATTTGTTTTGTTGGCCATGGGCGCCCTCCGTGATTCCGGATACGAACTCATGCAACGCATTGGCGGCGATGAAGTCCTTGAACGCCTGTTCTCGGAACTTGACACGGCACTCTATAACACAGAGACTGCAATGTCCGGAAACTTCAATATCAACGCCTTGACAAACAGGATTGTAAAACTCAGCGCACTTGAGGCCAGAATATTGAAAAGCGACAATGTGCAGTCATTGCACCTGTTGCTGGCCATCTTCCATAATTCAGATATTCAAAACATGAATTTCATACGTCCTTTTGAGAACAATGGCATTGATTACACATCATTGTCTGCTGCAGCACGCCGTGAGACAAGCGCACCTGTAGGAGGCGCTGATTTCATTGATGAGGGCGATGATGACAACACCACTCCTGATCCCGGACATCATGGCCGTGCCGCCGCATCATCGGCCACACGCCGTACACGTTCTGCCGGCACTGACACCCCCATGCTTGACAAATTCGGACATGACATGACATTGGCAGCGGCTGAAGGGCGTCTTGACCCTGTTGTGGGCCGTGAGACCGAAATAGAGCGGTTGGCACAGATACTCAGCCGCCGCAAAAAGAACAATCCTGTGCTGATCGGAGAGCCGGGCGTCGGCAAATCAGCAATTGTTGAGGGGCTTGCCCTCCGCATAGTGCAGCGCAAGGTCAGCCGCGTGCTCTTTGAGAAGCGGGTTGTTTCCCTTGATATGGCATCGCTGGTAGCCGGCACAAAGTACCGCGGAGAATTTGAAGAACGGATAAAAGCCATCCTGACGGAACTCACCAAAAACCGCGACATCATCCTCTTCATAGATGAGATACACACTATTGTAGGGGCAGGAAATCCTCAGGGATCTATGGATGCGGCCAATATGCTCAAACCCGCCCTGGCCCGTGGCGAGTTGCAATGTATCGGCGCAACCACACTCGATGAATATCGCAAGAACATCGAGAAAGACGGTGCGTTGGAGCGTCGTTTCCAGAAAGTGATGGTAGAACCTACAACTGCTGAGGAGACATTACAGATCCTCAATAATATCAAAGATAAATATGAGGCTCACCACAATGTGACTTTCACACCTGAGGCTCTTGAAGCATGCGTGAAACTTACTGACCGTTACATGACAGACCGCAATTTCCCTGATAAAGCCATTGATGCCATGGACGAAGCCGGTTCACGTGTCCATATCACCAATATAGTTGTTCCGGAGGAGATAGAGCGTCTTGAGCAGGAGATAGATCAGGCCACCAATAACAAACTTGAAGCGGCAAAAGCCCAGAACTTCGAGAAAGCCGCGGCATGGCGTGACCGTGCCCAATCCCTTTCCGAGGACCTTGACCGTGCAAAGAAAGACTGGGAATCCCGCATAAGCAATTCTCGGGAGACGGTCGATGCCGAGAAAGTGGCTGAAGTGGTGGCGATGATCACCGGTGTGCCGGTGCAGCGCATAGCCAAGGCTGAAGGGCGCAGACTTCTTGAAATGGCGCCGGCCATCAAACAATCCATCATCGGACAGGATAAAGCCATAGACAAGATTGTAAAAGCCATACAGCGCAACCGTATAGGCCTGAAAGATCCCAACAAACCCATAGGCACCTTTATGTTTCTGGGTCCTACCGGCGTCGGAAAAACACATCTTGCCAAGAAACTGGCCGAGTATATGTTTGACAGTGCCGAGACACTGATACGCATTGACATGAGTGAGTATATGGAGAAATTCACCGTCAGCAGACTTGTGGGCGCGCCTCCGGGATATGTAGGCTATGAGGAAGGTGGCCAGCTCACTGAACAGGTGCGCCGGCATCCCTACTCCATTGTGCTGCTTGACGAGATTGAGAAAGCACATCCCGACGTGTTCAACCTCCTTCTGCAGGTCATGGACGAGGGCCGTCTTACAGACAGCCTTGGGCGGCGCATAGATTTCAAGAACACAATAATTATTATGACATCAAACATCGGTGTCAGACAATTACGCGACTTTGGTCAGGGAGTAGGCTTCAATACCGCTCCATCCAATTCAGACATTGATTCATCCCATGCTTCCGGAGTGATTCAGAAAGCACTCAACAAGGCATTTTCTCCTGAATTCCTCAATAGGATAGATGACATCATAATGTTCGAGCAGCTGAACCGCGAGGCCATTTTCCGCATCATTGACATTGAACTCAGTGGCTTCTACAAGCGTGTTTCAGAGCTTGGCTACAGCCTCACCTTAACTGACGAGGCCAAGACCTTTGTTGCCGAGAAAGGATATGATGTACAATACGGTGCACGCCCCTTGAAGCGAGCCATCCAGAAATATCTTGAGGATGAGCTTGCCGGACTGATCATCTCATCGGCAGCTATGCCAGGCAACGAGATAATCATTGATTATGACAAAGAGAAGGACACGATTACAAGCCGCATAAACACGCGTCAGCTTCCGGCGGACTGATTCCGGGAATCTGACGTACAATACTTTTGGCACAGCTCCCAACCGACTGGATAATAAAGCGGTTGGGAGCTGCTTTTGATTCCGGTTTGGCCATGAAAATATTTATACGTAATTTTGCCATAAACTTTAAAATTCCCTTATTTCAAACCCTATGAACAAAAAACGTTTCTCCCTATTTGCAATAGGAGCACTGACAGCGATTGGAGTATTGGCTATTCCGGCGCGTCAGGGAATCAGACAATTCACTCAGGCTGATGGGACAACAATCACATTACGCCTTATAGGAGATGAATATTTCCACACATTTTTGACTGAGGATGGCATACCGGTAACAAAAACCGCTGACGGTAATTTCCATTACCGCACAGCTGAAGGCATTACTGCTGTCATAGCACATGACGTTGCCGGGCGTACTCCCGCTGAAAACTCGTTTGTCAAGTCATCCATACAGGAACTTTCACTTACTGCGTTGAAAACATCCAGAACACCGGCCATAAAGGCACGAAGAGCCCAGTTCCGCTCTGCCGCTGCGAAAAAAGCCAGTCAGGTACCTAATAACGGTTCTCCACGCGTTCCCATCATCCTTGTACAATATAAAGATTATAAATTCAAGGACAGCGACCCCAAGGCAACATTCACAAGCTTTTTCAGCAAGGGTGCAACCAGTGCATACCAGTATTTTGCAGATCAGTCAAACGGTAAATATACCCCCCAGTTTGACGTCTATGGTCCATACACCCTGTCCGGAAACCGCTCTGTGTATGGCGGTAATGACATGTGGGGAGATGACAAAGGTGTCGGGAAAATGGTTGCCGAAGGATGCAACGGCCTGAACTCGCAGATTGACTTCAGCCGTTATGACAATAACGGTGACGGTGAATGCGATGTGGTGATAGTGTTATATGCCGGCGATGGTGAGGCTTCGTCATATGATGATGACTGCGAGAACTCTGTATGGCCCTGCCAATGGGAACTGAGCGACTCTGATTATGGACGTGCACTGACTCTTGACGGCACGCTTGTCAATAAATTTGCCGTCTTTAATGAACTCAATGGCGAGAACCTCAGCAAGATAGACGGCATTGGCACGTTCTGTCATGAATTTTCGCATTGTCTGGGTCTCCCCGACTTCTATGATACTGAATACGGACCACACTTCGGTATGGGCTACTGGTCACTCATGGACAACGGCAGCTATAACAACAGCGGCTACACTCCCATCGGCTATTCCGCATATGAGAAAGAATTCATGGGATGGATCACTGTTCCGGAGGCAAAGGAGAACACTTTCTATACATTGCCTGTATTCAACCAGAAAGATGCTGCCAAAGACATGGCTGTGAAAATCTCAAATTCATCTGATGCCAATGAATATTTCATAATAGAAAACAGAGCAAGACAGGGCTGGGATGAATACATTCCCACTGACGGCATGCTGATAACCCACGTCACATATGACGCCAAAGCGTGGGATGACAATGTAGTCAACAACTACGACCTGCAGCGCATGACACCCGTGCCGGCCGACAACTCCCTGAAACTTGACACCCAGCGCTACCAGGGTGAGACTTATTACATCATAAATGAAAATGACCTTAAAGGCGACCTTTGGCCTTACGGACAAGCTACTGAGTTCACAGACACCTCAAAGCCGGCAGCCAAGCTGAACTCCGGCGGCGGTTATCTTGGCAAGCCGGTCACAGAAATGACTATCAACAACGATGGGAGCGCGTCTTTCTGGTTCATGAAAACGCCTCTTCCCGCAGTTGGACAGCCACTTCTTGACGCCCACAGCGTAACCTCATCATCGTCATTCATCGCCAACTGGAAGCCTGGATGTGATAACAACGTGACATATACTCTTGAGGTGTACGAGCATAAAGACATCACATATGCGGAAGTGCTCAAAACAGATTTTTCATCATCTTCCCACGGGTGGACATCAGAAGGCTATACCGTAGCTGCTGACGGCGGCATGCGTATGGGTTCCGGCACCAGAACCGGCACTTTGATTTCTCCCGTTTTAAAAACAGACGGCAGTGACGTTATGACTGTGGCGTTCAATGCCGAATACTATAACAATGATGAGAGTTCTGTCATAGTCAGTCTGCTCAACACATCAGGAACAAAGATATCCTCACAAACCATAAAACTATCTGATACACCGCAGGAGTATGTCGTCGTACTTGATACAGACGGATATTCCGACGTAAAGGTAACATTCGCGACCGTAGCAGCCCGAAAGAGAGTAATTCTCTACAGTTCTGTAATTTACACCGGGGATGCATCTGAGGCAATAGAAACGGCTTCATCGCTTCGTGCTCCTTCTGTCAGCGGTGATCAGACCCATAAAGTCATCACAGGCATAACAACAACCTCTTATCATGTCACAGGCCTTAAAGAAAAAGGCGTGTATGACTATCGTGTGAAAGCCGTGCCTGTTGACAGCGAGTCACTCACTGAAAGCAAATGGACAGAGGCCAAGACCGTCAATCTTGATTCAGAAAGTGGCATTGAAAACGTTGTCTCTGACAACAGCGCTGATGGCATTGAGGAATACTATAATCTTCAGGGCATGAGGGTTGAAAGCGCACATCTCACCCCGGGAGTATACATCATCCGTCAGGGTGACAAAGTGAGGAAAGTTCTTGTGAAATGAGGTTATCATGTCATAATTATGACTTGAACATATAGTATTTTTGAATTTTTTAATAAAAAATGTCACTTTTCATAAGTGGCATTTTTTTTGCTGTTTGTTATATCAGAAAACACTTGTAACTAATATCATAGATTTATGCAAAAAGGAACAATAGGCGTAACAACCGAGAACATTTTTCCGGTCATAAAAAAATTCTTGTACAGTGACCACGAGATTTTTCTGCGTGAACTTGTCAGCAATGCTGTTGACGCCACACAGAAACTCAAGACACTCAGCTCATTTGGAGAATACAAAGGTGAACTTGGCGAGATGGACGTGACCGTCACCGTCGACAAAGAAAAAGGCACACTCACTGTCAGTGACCGTGGTATTGGAATGACAGCTGATGACATCAATAAATACATCAACCAGATAGCATTCTCAGGGGCTGAGGAATTCCTTGAGAAATACAAAGACAATGCAAATGCCATAATCGGACATTTCGGCCTTGGCTTCTATTCAGCTTTTATGGTCTCCAAAAAAGTTGAGATTCGCTCACTTTCATATAAAGATGGCGCAGAAGCCGTTCTCTGGGAATGCGATGGCTCTCCCGAATTCAACATGGAACCATGCGCGAAAGACAGCCGTGGCACAGATATAGTTCTTTACATTGATGATGACAGCAAGGAATTCCTTGAACAGGCAAGGATCGATACCCTTCTGAAAAAATACTGCCGCTTCCTGCCCGTTCCTGTAAAGTCAGACGGCAAAGTGATCAACGATACCGAACCAAGCTGGAACCGGAAGCCGGCGGATCTTACCGCGGATGACTATATAAAATTCTATCATGAACTTTATCCGGGACAGGACGATCCATTGTTCTGGATACACCTCAATGTTGACTATCCTTTTACACTCACCGGTATTTTGTTCTTCCCGAAGATTCACAACAATTTCGAGATCCGTAAAGACCGTATTCAGCTCTATTGTAATCAAGTTTTTGTCACGGATTCTGTTGAAGGAGTTGTGCCTGAGTTCATGATGCTCATGCAAGGTGTGATTGATTCACCTGACATCCCCCTGAACGTGTCACGAAGCTACCTGCAAAGCGACACCGCCGTCAAGAAAATATCCACATACATCACTAAAAAAGTGGCACAACGCCTTGAGGAAATCTTTAAGACAGACCGTAAGGATTATGAGGCCAAATGGAACGACATAAAGCTGTTCATTGAATATGGCATGCTCACTGACCAGAAATTCTGCGAGCAAGCCATGAAATTTGTGTTGCTCAATGACACAGAAAAGCGCAACTACACACTCGAGGAATATAAAACTCTTGTCGAAGCTCAGCAGACAGATAAAAACGGAGATATAATCTATCTCTATGCCACAGATCCCATTGCTCAGTATACCTATATCAAAGCTGCCAAAGACAAGGGATACAGCGTTCTTCTTATGGATGGACAGCTTGACAACCACTTCATTGGCCTCCTTGAACAGAAGCTTGAAAAGACCCGTTTTGTCAGGGTTGACAGCGATGTCATTGACAATCTCATAGTCAAGGACAACAAAAAAGAAGCTGATTTAACTCCCGTGCAGCGCGCAATTCTGACAACAATATTCCGTTCACAGACACCTGAAGTTGATAAAGCCAATTTCCTTGTTACATTTGAGGCCATCGGCGAACATGCCCTTCCTGTCGTGATAACCCAAAATGAGTTCATGCGCCGCATGAAAGACATGGCTGCAATGCAACCGGGCATGAACTTCTATGGTGACCTCCCCGACAGCTACAATATCGTTGTCAACACAGAGAATCCACTCATCGTGAAAATAACCAAAGAGAGCAATGACGCATTGAGTGCCGACATATTGCCACTTATGGAAAAAATTGACGAATATAACTCGGAAATAACAAAACTCCGTGGTGACAACACCAAAGATCAGGATGCCGAAACATCTCAGAATATCAAAGATCTTGAGAAAAAAATCACTGATGACCGTGCTGAACAGGATAAACTGATCACAGCCTATGCCGAAAAAAACAGCACCGTCAAACAGCTTATTGATCTGGCGCTTCTTGGTAACGGACTTCTTAAAGGAGAAGCATTGTCATCATTCATAGAACGCTCCATGAATCTTCTTAAATAAGCGGTTGCGATAATATAGAGCCAATACATAACAGCCTGACAGCGGTTTTCAACGCATTGTCAGGCTGTTTTTACGTTTCCTGACACAAACCTATATTGCAGTGTCGTTTCCACTTTTTCTGCCATGCTGATTCCGGGCATATGTCATTGACATGCCGCGTTTCCATTTTCAACTAAACAGATCAACTATGCAATCACCGCCTTTAGATGCCATTAAATTCCTCGGTCCAATGCATTTTGGACACTCATAATTATTATCTTCTTCTGTCGTTTTAATCTCATAAACGCCGGCTGAAACAAGTTAAAATTTCATAAAAAGCAGAAAATAAGTTTGAATTCCTCCTTAGCCTATTTATATTTGCAAAAAGAGCTGAAAATCTATCCTTCCTCTCGCTTCCCACCATGAAAGACAAATGCAAAATAAATTTGGTTTTTGGTTGTGTAGATTATTCCTATCTGTCGGACGGCACACTGCTCAGACGGCGCTACGACAGCCGGAGCCGCCAGCACTACTGGCATCTGACCAACAACCAGGGGTCGGTCATGGCCGTTGTTGACGGCAGGGGAAAAGTTGTGCAACGTTCGGGTCTTTACCCCTCGGGGACACCCTTCGTGCTACCGGTGGACATCTCCGCCGATACCGTCACCATGCGTCTTGGCGCTGTCAGCGACCGTCTCCACATCGGCAACCGTTGGCAGTCACACTCGGGTCTGAACTGGTATGACAACACGGCGCGCATGCACGACCCCCTCCTGCTCCGCTTCACCACCCAGGATCCCCTCGCCGGCAAAAACTCCGACACCTCCCCATATGCTTTCTGCCACGGCAATCCTGTCATGTTCATAGATCCTGATGGAAAAGACGGTGTGCGGATAGTGGATGACGATTCCAAAACTATAACCATCAAGGCCAATTATTACGTTGCTACAGCATCGGTATTTTATCCTGGACAAGATGGTAAGATAGAGGAACTAAAAGGATATACGGCAAAAGACATTGAGAAAATGAATGGTTATAACGATTATCTCAATAAACTGAAATTAAAAGTCCCATCCGGTGAATACGACGGATATTCAGTTAATTTTGATTTGTCGTTTATCGCTACTGGTCAAGGAGTGGAGGCCGAATTTAAGGCTGCAGGAGATACATATGGCGGTCATCCTATCGGTAATACAATCCGGTTGGGCAATGAGAAGATTTATTCACGCCTTGATTATAAGCACCTTAAATTCGGAGAAAAAGATAATGGAGATGGAATAACGAGAGCTATAGGTGGTATGGAAGACAAAGGAAAGGATATCGTTATGAACAAACCGTATGACAATAAAATGAACAGATTGCACGAAATATTTCATACTCTTGGGCTTACTCACCCACCGGGAGTGGGAGGACCTCAGGGTATCATGAAGTATCCGCCAGACGATCCTACCGAAAAGGATGCGTTGGAGCTTTCCACTACAGAATTTTTACCGACTATAAAGAATGATCATTAATAACCGTAAAAAATAAAGCCATGAAGTTTATTATATATTTGTCATTGATGCTGAGTGCTGTACTATGTAAGGCAGAGGATTTTGATTATACTCTTGTTGGTGGAAACTATACTTGTATAGATTTTTATGTGGATAGAAAAAACAACTGGCCGATATTTTTTGGAGCTATGACAAAAAATGATTCAATTAAAGTTGATCTGTCCAACTTTGATACGTTCGTGGAAAGTGTTTTTCAGTCATGTTATTATGTCGGAAACTCTCCATCATGGAATATTTTTTACGATCTGTTTGGTCGGTCCGGTCAAACAGAAAAGATATGGGCTTTAACCGTGAGCACCTATAATAATAAATTCAAAGAGGTTGAAAGTGCGACAGAGCTTTATTTGCAGACAGGAGAAACAGTCCATGTAAGTTATTGTGATGTGTGGGGCATATTTGCCAGATTTGGTAAAACATATGTCCCATATGGCGGAGTGTCAAATGGTTTACCCAAAGAGTATTTGGTTATGGATGAAGTATATTTTCCAATCACGGG
>JAUNPQ010000049.1 GCA_030536615.1 Bacteroidales bacterium
GCCGGCTATTTCTTTTTGGTCAGAGCACCTGACTCACATTGCCCGTCAATTGGCACGGAGTCCCCCGTTCAAGCCCAAGTGGGACCACAGAAAATCAAGTAGTTAGCTAATCGCTGACTACTTTTTTATTGCCATTCTCCACAGAAACACACAGAATCGCGTCCGTTGTTTTAATCGTAGATGCCAGCAGTTGATGTGGTCTGTCGCTGTTACTGTCGCTGTTAACATAAATTAAGTGGGCACGTTGTTATAACTATGAAAAATAGTTATAACTTTGCGATATAGTTGTATCGAATATGGAAAAACTGACTGCTAAAGAAGAAGAAGTTCTCGGGTTCTTTTGGAAACACGGGGCAATGCCGGTAAGGGATATCGTAGAGCTTTACGATAATCCTAAACCTCATTTTAATACAATATCAACTATTGTGCGTTCGCTTGAGGAGAAAGGCTATGTCGGTCACACTCCACAAGGAAAGAGTTTTGTCTATCATGCAATAGTTGCCAAGGAAGATCTTGGTAAAAAATCGCTGAGTGCGATAGTAGGCCAGTATTTCAAAAACTCATACCTAAGGGTTGTCTCGTCGTTTGTTGAGGATGGGAATATTCCGGTTGAGGATTTAAGAAAACTGTTAGATGAAGTCGAACATAAAAACGGGAAGTCATGAGCACAATCTTCGCATATTCATTGGCAGTGTCGGTTGTACTGTTGTTCCTATATCCGGCGGTTCATCTTACTGTCAGCAAGAACAGCAGTTTTCGGTTTAACCGTGCTTTGCTTCTATCAGTATTGCTGTTGTCATTTATTTTACCAGTTGCACTGACATTTAATGTCACTATACCTGAGAGCTTATCTTATAATATGCCGCATATTGGCAAAGTCATGGTTGAAAGCGTTGCAAAACCAGCAGGACTCGCCGGAGAGAGCAACTACGCCATATCCATAATACCAATATTGATAGCCGTTTACTATTGCGGAATTTTTACCTTAATACTGAGATCGGCTTATTCATTGCTCATGTTGTCAAGGCTGAAACGTAGTTGCAGAAAAAAGACATACGACGGTCATACTCTATACATCCATTGCGATAGTCGGATTTCGCCGTTCAGTTATGGCAGAGCAATATTCCTCTCCGAGATTGACAATGTGGAAGCTATCGTCAGACACGAGGTTGGGCACATTGAGGCCCTCCATTGGGTTGATATTCTTTTAACCGAGTTGAACTGCATATTTTTGTGGTATAATCCATTCGTATGGTTATATAAGAACCTTATCAAGTTGAATAATGAGTATGAGGCCGACTCATATGTAATTAATAATGGGGTTGAAATATCCGAATATCAGCATCTGCTTATAGCCAAGGCTTTAGGACGACGGGGAATGCCGCTGACCAACAGCTTTGCCACCAGAGGTAGCAGTTTCCGCCGACGTGTGCTGTTTATGAGTGAGGAAAAATCTCCGGCTATAAAGAAACTGCTTGCTATGTTACTAATACCCTCAATGGCTATTGCTGTATTAGCCATCAATCAGCCCTTATCAGCCGGTGTTTTATCAAAAATAAAGGAATTTCATGTCAGCGTCAAGACTGATGATACGAATGATCAACAAGTCGAGACAACACAGGCTGAAATTCCACATGGGTCTAAAGAACCATCCACACCGAAACTTCCTTCGCCGATTGTTGACCAAGCACCTTTTGCAGAAGTCGTGGAATATGCAATAAAGTATAACCCCGGCTTGGATGTTCCAATCAAAGCGAATGTTCGGGTTACGATAAACGAAAAAGGCAAAATCATTGAATCTGAAATCGACGGAGAATATCCCGAGGACTTCAAAATTGCAGTTGGCGAAGCATTGTCAGGACTAACATTTGAACCTGCTCTCGACAATGGCAAACCGGTTCAGATTAAAATAGTTTTGCCTGTAATAAAAGAATAACAACATTAATAAAATATTAGGTTGTAGCTTGCTGTACATACAGCAAGTATAGTTATCGCACACTTTTTACAGCAATTATGAAACAGGGCAATAAATACATTCTCAGCGCATTAGCATTAATAGTGCTATGCAATCCCACAGTAGTTGCCCAGATTAGTGTGAATGGAACGGTGAGGACAGTCGATGGTAAATACGCCGAATTTGCCAATGTAGTCGTGGCTCGGCCCGATTCACCTAAAACTATTCTCGGTTCAACATTTACAGACGAAAACGGAGGATTTAACCTGACCGCGAACTGCGATTGCGACAGTCTTATTCTAAAAGCCTCGGGAATGGAAATAACTCCCGCTTCTATTACTATTCCGAATCGTTCCGGCTCTTACGATATAGTTGTTGAGGAAAGGGCTGTTGAGCTGAGGGAGGTTGTTGTCAATGCAAAGAAGATTTATTCGCAAGGCGATACCATCAACTATAACGTGACGTCTTTTCTCTCTCAGTCTGACCAATCCGTTGCAGATGTATTGCGCAAGATGCCGGGGATAACAGTGTCGGATGCAGGTCAGGTGTCATATCAAGGAAAACCTATCAAGAATTTCTATATTGAGGGACTTGACCTTATGAAAGGTCACTACGGCATTGCAACCAACAGCATTGACCCTAACAATATCGCCACGGTGCAGGTGCTGGAAAATCATCAGGACATCAAGGCTCTGAAAGGTTTGCGTCCGGAGGAACAGGCTTCGATAAACCTCAGATTGAAAGAGGGTGTTAAAGGGGTGTTTAATCTTATCGCTACTATTGGGGGTGGATATGGAGATGACGCACTATGTAACAATTCTGTCATCGCTACCTATTTTCGGCGCAACAGCCAATTTCTCGCAACTTATAAAGGCAATAATACCGGTGAAGATCTCTCGCAGGAACTTTACTCCTTCGACAATGATTATTCACGCACAAACAACATATCCTCAATCACAATGCCGTCGGCACCCGGTATTGATAAACGCTTCTACTATTTTAACTGCTCCCACAGCGCGACATTCAACAACGTCTATCGTATCGGAAAGTCGGGAGAACTTGGCATAAACGCCGCTTATCTCAACGACCGGGACAATCGCGAGAGCTATTCCTCCACCACCAACACTTTGCCGGAGGATTCGCTGAACATTGTCGATGAGGCAATGCAGGGTACAGCCCGGTTACAGAAAGCCTACGGCGACCTGACATATATGAACAATGGCGAACACGATTATCTGAAAGAACAGTTGAAATTCGACTGGAGCAAGACCGACGCCAACAACCGCATACTTGCCGGAAACGAGGATATAACTCAACTTTGCAACATAGACACCTACCGTTTGCTAAACAAATTCCACATGACGCACAGCAATTCGGATAGCCGTGGTTTCGAGATAGTTTCGTTGCTGAACCTTGAAAAAAGGCCTCACAGCCTCGCGGTTTCGCCAAATCTGTTCCCGGACCTGGTTGTCGGCGATATGCTGAATCAGAGTGTGGATTACCGGAATATATCAACAGAGAACCGTTTCGGATTTCTGTCGGCGTTCAAATATCGCAATTTCACACTGCAACCGACCGCGATAGTCAATTATCAACACAATTCATTGAGAAGTAATTTGGCTGACAATCGCAACGACGTCGCTTTAGACTATCTCGATGTCGGAATAGGCGCGGAGTTTGTATATCGCATAAGAAAGCTGCATGTATCTCTCTTTCTGCCGATGAAATATAAACTGTTCCACCTCGACGACCATATTGACGGCGCAGGTACAGATAAAAACCGATTTGGGATAGAGCCTGATTTCAACCTTACTTACGACATCAATGCTGCACATCATCTTTCGGCAAAGTCATCGTTGAACTACATGACGCCATTGATTGAGAACTTGTACTCAAACTATATCCTAACCTCCTATCGTTGCCTTTCTGCCTATGATGTTACGGGACTGTATGAGGGTACGACATTATACAATGCCTTGTCATATAGCTTCAAAAACATTCTATCCATGAGTTTTGCCGGGGTGGATCTAAGTTGGCACAGGCAATCGCCAGAAGTTCTTTATGGCTCATATTACGATGGGCTTGTTCAGCGCACCATCAGCCGAGAAACCTCTGAAATCGGCGATATGCTCTCGGCAAAAATCCACGGCAGTCAGGGATTCGACTGGCGACGGCTTAAAATCGGAGCCTCCGTGTCCTATTCCTATTATGACAATCCGTTACTCGTTCAGGATGAGGTATTACGCTATACAGGCAACTCAATCGGAGTAAACGTCGACATCAGCCTATCGCCATTCCATTGGTTGGCGGCGTCATGGGAGGGTAGCTATTATCAGACTGCAAGCCGTCAAAGAGGATTTGCCTCAATGCCGTGGCTGCGTACAGTAACCAACAAAGCATCGCTCGTTTTTACTATTCCCGGTGGTATAACACTGAAAGCATCGGCTTATCATTACTACAACAATTTCAATGATGGCGACAAGTCATTCGTGCTACTCAATGCCGAGGCAAGATATTCCATCAAACGGTTCAGTTTTTCGCTTGTCTGCGACAATCTCTTGAACCGTAGGACATATCTATATTCAAGTCAATCAGCACTCACCGAATCACGATCCATATACGACATACGCTCTCGCAGTGTATTGCTCAAAATCAGATTCAGAATATTCTAAACACTAAAGATATGAAACAGTTAATACTTCTAACCCTTGCTATACTCTGCATAGAGGTATCGGCACAAGAGACCACTTCACGGATTATTGACCGGGCTACGCCTGTCGATACCGCAAAGTATAAGGTCACATATTCGTTGAAATACAAGTTTCACCCTGACCAGAAGTCGGCATACGATGACACCCGGATTGTGCAGATTGGTAGTCATAACATCAAAGACTACAGCGACATAATCAATCACTTTGATTCGCTGGCTACAGCGCAGGTTAATCGTGGGGCAGACTCATATTCAAATGTATCCGGCACTCCCTGGCCCTTGGAAATTACCCGACCAATACGCGGAGTAAAGGCAGACTTGAAATATCGTCTGTCAGTATCTCCTTTCCTCGTCTATTCAGATTCTATGCCAAATATAGAATGGGAATTTTTGCCCGATGACAACACTTCTATTCTTGGCTATGAATGTAGTAAAGCTACCACTGAATTCGCAGGGCGCCAATACACTGCTTGGTTTACGACTGAGATACCATTGCCATTCGGTCCTTATAAATTCGGAGGCTTGCCCGGTCTTATTCTAAAAATTGCGGACTCCGAACATCAATTCATCTGGGAGGCGATGGGCTTTGAACGGTCACATTCTCCCATTATGGAATACAGCTATATTGACGGTCGCGACCGCAGGTGTTCTGCTGCCGATGCTAATAAAACACTCGTTCGCTATTTCAGATCACCAATAGGCTTTATGATTGAGTCAATGGGAGGAGATGGCAGCAGGGTGCGTATTGTTGGCAAAGATGGTAAACTGATGAACAATAACGAAGCAACACAACAGTCAATCCCATATAAACCCCTTGAAATAAGATGAGAACATTATACATTATGGTGCTTCCCTTGTTTATGTCGGGATGCGCCAATGCCCAGTCAATGGTCAATGCCACGAGACTTGAATTAGTCGGAGAACCATTACCGGCTATCCGACATATAACAGATATGAAGATGTCGGGGGACACTCTGTTGTTTGTCTTTGAGACAGAAGATGGTTTTGGACAACGATTCTTACGTCGCGCTGTTGTTAACCAAGACAACAATATGTTGACAATTAGCACTGATATGGGTAAGCGTGATGATGGATATTATAGCTCATATATGCCATATCCATTCATTGCCGATGATGGGTCTGTTCGTGTAATCAGTCAGGACGACTGCGAAATATACACTATTGAACAAGATACTGCTTTCAGCAGGACAAAGCAATATCTGATGAGCGGAAACAGTTCCGTGCCGATTCCTCTGTCACAATATGTTCAGGACGTGTTTATGACAGCTCCCGAGAAATATGTTTTCATCGGTCGCGAACCCAATGGCGGATGCCAATATGCAATGAATGCAGACCTGTCTTTGGCGAAGATAGACACAATCCGCCAAATAAATATATCACCAGACTTGCACGCATGGATGCCGAACACCGGTGAACTTGCTTATTCCAAAAAATACAAACGTTTGTTTTTTGCCTATCGGCTACATCCTGTCATAGAGATATTCGGTCTGGACGGTCCCATGATAAATCGCCTGGCTGTTGCTGATCCCATATTTGACCCCGCAACCCTTGAAGAGGCTGATCTTGAGACCCTGAACCCGCTGAACTTTGTTGATATAACTGCGACTGACGATTTTATTTATGCACTATATTGGGGTCACAAATATGGCGAAGCCGGTGCTCCCCGGATATATCAGTTGGATTGGGATGGCAATATTATTGCGCAGCATCTGCTTCATGAAGACATCCATAAGATTGCGGCACTTGACAGTGGCACGCTGATAGGCTGGACAGGCAAAGAGTTCTTTTCAATCTCCTTCTGAACCAATATTTGTCTGATAATGGAATCTGAATATGTCAAGGTTCTGTTGCATAAGCTCGATGTGGACTGATTTGGGGATTATTATGACATTCCGCTATGTCAGCCAACGGAGGGCTACTTGCGCAACACAACAAATTTTTTCATTGGACAATCCAATTTTTAATTTCTTCCTGTTTTGCCGGCAAGGGAAGCCCGGTCTTAATGTTCAACGAAGGATATCCCTTTTTAAGTGTGGCATCCGCTTCTGACATCGGGCTTTCGTAGGATGTGCAGAAAGGATATATAACCTTGCCTTTAAGCTCTTCTCCATAGTTATCAAGGAATGTGCGGATAACCGCCGGTTCTTCATGCCACCAGATTGGGAAGCCGACGAACACTGTATCAACCTTTGTAAAGTCAATATCAACCGGTTTGATCGCCGGGCGTAGTGATTGGTTGAGGTGCTCCTGTGTGCAACGCGACTGTTCGTTTACCCAATCAACATCTTCTGATGAATAGGGCTGTTCCGGCAGAAGCCTTATCATCTTTGCTCCTGTTGCTCCGGCCACCTGCTTTGCAGCAAGTTCGCTATTGCCCGGCTCGTTGCTGATAATAGCGTTGTTATACACCAATCCATAGGGATTGCCTTTGTAGCTGAGGACATCTTCGACAGCCACTTCCTCAAATGCTTTGTTTGTACTCATTTTTGCTATTTCTTTTGCTTGTATGTTTGTAGTGGCAATCTCCCGTCAACGCTGCTCATTATATGGCAGATGATATATGGCTTCAGATTATCGCTTTTTCAGTTTCAGGTTTTACAACAGGTGAACCGCCGAAAACATCACTCATTGTCATGCCGTCCAATGCTTCGTCAATCATAACGACTTCTTCCTGCGAGAGCTTGACATCCACCGCTCCTGCATTTTCTTTCAGGCGGCAGAAATGGCGTGTGCCGGGTATGGGGACAATCCACGGCGCTTTGCACAGCATCCATGCCAGTGAAATCTGCGATGGTGTAGCGTGTTTCTCATCGGCAAGCCGGTGGATAAACTCAAACAATCCACGGTTTTTATCAAAACTCTCTTTCCTGAATTGTGGCATGGAGGCGCGATAGTCACTCTTTTTGTCGAATGTCGAACTTGCATCGTAGTTCTCTGTAAGCAAACCGTTGGCAAGCGGTGAGAAAGCGACAAACCCAACGCCAAGTTCTTCAAGTACAGGGAACAGTGATTCATGCCAACGCGCCATCATCGAATAGCGGTTCTGCACTGTCGTGACAGGGCAGACTGTATGGGCGCGCCGCAGGTACTCCTCATTGGTTTCCGATATGCCCCAATGAAGAATCTTGCCCTCCTTGATTAATTCAGACATCGTTTCGGCAACCATTTCAGGCTCTATTTTCGGATCTATGCGGTGTTGATAATAGAGGTCGATGTGGCCTGTTCGCAATCTGCGCAATGAACCCTCGACAGATTTGCGAATTGTTTCAGGACGAGAATCTGTAATAATAGGCAAAGTCCCTTCTCCGTTGGATTTGGCAAAGGAAATTCCAAACTTTGTTGCGAGTACTATATTGTTGCGATACGAATGAAGAGCATTCCCAAGCAACTCCTAGTTGTCATGGGGATTCTGTATCGTCCCATACATTTCCGCTGTATCAAACAACGTATAACCCATATCCACGGCATCAGCAAGAAGTTGCGACATCTCACGCTTATCGGCGGGTCTGCCGTAACCGTGGCTCATGCCCATGCAGCCGAGTCCGATTGCCGATACTCTCATATTTCCTAAATATCTATAATCCATTATCTGTCATTTTAATATTTTACGGCTTCCGTTGGCATCCATCACAATGTAAATACCTCTTTCTGCCGTGTCGGGGTTTACAATCCGACCATTCAAATCATACATTTTAGTCGCACCGTTAAAATCCGTGTCTGATACGATTGAATTAATCCCATTGTTTGCATTCATTTCTTCATTTATAAGGTCAATCCATGTCCTGATTGTCGAGGGATTGATACGCCCGCTTGTCAAACCTTCTCCGGCCAGATGTTGGGCATCGGGAGTGCTGTTGACAATCTCCGCGAGGGTTTCGTCACGATAAGTGGCAGCGTATGTGCAGAACGGCACGACTGTCTTGCCTTTGAAATCATAACTTTCGCAGAAAGTATGAATAATCATCGGTGTAGTCCACCACCATACGGGGCAGCCGATGAATACTACATCGTAATCATCCCAGTTATCTACCGTTCCTTTTATTGCCGGACGTGCATTGTTGTCGTTTTCCTCACGGGCAACCTCTGTGCATGGTGTGTATTCTGTGGGGTAAGGTACCAAAGGTTCTATGCGGAACATATCCGCCCCGGTAATGTCTTGTATTTGCTGTGCCATGCGTTGGGTTGTGCCACCCCACGAGAAATAGGCTATCAGCGTTTTCTTTCCGCCAAAATAGGCTGTATTTCCGGTTTTTCCGATTTTCATCGGTTCATCGTTGGCGCACGCGGTCATAGTCATTGCGACCGTAAGCATCAATAAAAATGTCAGATATTTTTTCATGTTTGAACTGTTTTTTTATTGATGCAAAGTTAGGTACATACCATCAAGGCATTATTACGATAATTGCGGCTTATTTTTCAAAAATTTCCGATTTATTCCCATTGTCAGAAAAAACATATCAAAGTCCGAAAAAAATGACAAGATTAGATGTTCCAAAATCACTAATATTGCACTTGAAAAAATATCGTATAATGGGCAAGATAAAGGATGTAATCATATCAGAGTCGCCTGAAGGCATCGGGACTGATGCTTTCGGAAACTATCTTGCCCATGCGGTATGTACCGGCGGTTCATGCCGGTTTACGTTCAACGGCATGAATTTTGAGTTGCGTGAAGGCGATCTGATGATAGTGAGGAAAGGCAAACTCATTGAGAACATCCGTACATCAGAAGATTTCAAGGTAAAGGTCCTATATGTAACGGCCTCATTTATAGAGCTGAGCACGCCGATGACCAACTACGGGATGCGTGGCTCTCTTGCTTTGTTCTTTAATCCTGTAATGAACCTGACACCGGAACAGTATGATTTGTGTGTCAGGGAATTTAACTGGATTGAATACCGCCTCAATCAGACTGATAATAATTTTTACAAGGAAACACTTAGAAATGCGGTGCAGTCCGCCATCCTTGATTTTTTTGAATTTCATTCCAAAAATCATGGCGAGAGCAAACTTTCAACACAAAACGCTCTTATTATGAGTAGATTTTTGGATATGCTTGAAAACGGGAGCTATCGTCATAACCGCGAGGTGACGTATTATGCGGATGCTGTGTGTGTCACACCCAAATATCTTTCGGAGATATCTAAGAAAGTCAGTGGATTTACAGCGAACTATTGGATAAACCGATATACGGCACTTGATATTTCCAGATTATTGCGTGACAAATCTCTGTCATTCGTGCAGATCTCTGATATGTTCGGGTTTTCCTCTCCGGCATATTTCAGCCGTTACGTACAACACAATCTCGGAGTGAACCCTACAGAATACCGCGAATAAACTTCTGAATACCAATATGGTTTCGTTCAGTAATACACCGAAATGGTCAGTGACACCAATGTCGAATCCAACAGCGTTATGGGTGTCTTGAAGCAGCCCCTTTACGTTGCCCGTCACCGATCTCAGTCCGTTTGAGATGCCGCGTCCGGAATCGCAGCCAAAAACTGGTTGAACACCATGCTCACGAACTTGCTCCACGCGTAGTTGCCATTGCAATGTCTGTCCGTGAATATGTCAGAGGATGCAAATTGACTATGAAAAAATCTTGCTTTCTTCTTGCGCTCCGGATATTGCAATATATTGCGCCGATTTGGGTTAGGAGGTAAAAAGCAAAACCTCCGAAAAATCGTTGATTTTCAGAGGTTTTATATATTATGCGTTTCTTTCAAGTGATCCGCCTGGGGAAACCTTGCGGATTTTATATCCTGATTATCAAATATTTATCTTAGCTGATTTTTACAAGTCCAATGTTTGGGTCGTGTATCGCTTTCTGTGAGATTCCAAATTTTGCGTTACCATATCCAAAACAAATAGACTGTTACCGATAGGATTTCTCTTGTCTTATCAGTGCAAAATTAGTGAAAATTTGTGAGATAATCATCATGATTTCAGTTAATAATCCCAAATTCAATCATTTACTTGCCATTGGCCGCCTTTGTCGGGGCCAATGCGGTGGAGGATGCCTTCGGCTTTGAGGTTGGCGAGTTGGCGCTGAATGCCTTTGGCGGAGATGCCTATTTCGGCAGCAAGTGCGGTTGCGCTTAGTTTTGGATTTTGGCGTAACAGGTCTATGATTTTGTCGCGGGTTTTCTTTGGCTTCGCAGTAGTGTCAGGCTTTCTTATTATCGGATCGCTTTCGCCGATGGATTCTGTGTAGATAGCGATGTCGTGCGACAGGTGTGCAATCATTGTTTCGTTCATGAAGTTTCGGAAGATTGACAAATCTCCGTTCTCTCGTGTCGCAACCAATGCTTTTATATATTCCTCTTTGTCTTCACTGAATATGCGTGAAGGTATCAGACCATATTCAAATTGCAGCCAATTCATCAGTAATCGCGCCATGCGTCCGTTTCCATCGGCCCACGGATGTATTGTCACCAGATTATAGTGCGCGTCAAAACTCAGTTCATAAAGCTGCTGCACGGTCATTGCCTTTGAATTTTTACGGGCAGCATTCAAAGCGTCGCAAAACTCTTTCAATTTCTGTGGCACCTTGTTGAATGCCATATAAGACTTACCACCGACGCCGGCAGTCACATTCAACAGGCGTAAATCACCGTTGGCCGACGAGAAATCACCCAATGCTGTATGATATTCAGCACCCGTGTTTTTCATAGTCAATGCCGATAATTCTTTGAGCCTGTCAACTGTAATATCGGTGTGGCTCCGGGCATATACCAACACGTGCTCGTATGCGGCTTTGAGGTCAAGATTCATGTTCTGCTCGACAATGCTTTTGCCCTTTATGGCAATGCCGTTATCAAACATAATCTGATTTTCAAGCTCCGTAATGGTCGAGCCTTCAATCGCCGTCGAATGGGTGATGATGGAATACAGATAAAACTTGTCATAGTCCAACTGTTGGTCTATGCAAAGTTCTCGGTATCTACCCACTAATTCCTCTAATTCAGTTTTCATACCACAAAATTAGTATTTTCTACCGACGTTATGGCATTTTCAACCCACTTTTTCCCGTTTTTTAATAGGATTAGAACCACAACTAATTGCGCTTTATCTACAATATATAAGTTGGAAGATTCTCTGAATGATATATAAACCTATTATTCTCGAAGTGATGTGTAATCTCGATATCAAAATTTTTTTTGGTATTTGATGCAGTCTTTTGGGGTATTTTTCTTCTATTATGAGTATATTTAATTCAATGGACAAAGTATCGCTTGTCAAACAATGCCAATCGGGAGATAGAGAAGCCTTCGGAATTCTCTATCAGACTTATCTTGCGCCTATGCGTGAGGTTGTGGCATATTACATACATAATACTGATATATCGCAGGATATACTTCATGATGGCTTTCTGATTGCTTTTACATCAATAGGCTCTCTCAAAAATAGAGCGAGAATAGAGGCTTGGCTCACCTCTATAATGAAAAACTTGTCGCTCCAATACCTGAAAGATGAGTCAAGCCACATTTCTGTCCCCATGTCGGATACCGCAATCGCTGATAATGCCGTAGCATCCGTTGATAATGCACGCGAACTGACGTGGGAAGAATTAGACAAGATAATCAATAAATTACCTGATGGCTACGGCAAAGTCTTTCGGCTTGCGGTTCTTGATGGGCTTTCGCATAAAGAAATCGCCGCGTTGCTTGGCATCGCTCCACATTCTTCATCTTCACAACTCACGCACGCAAAAGCTATGTTGCGACGTATGATTACGCAATATCGCGTTGAGATGGGTATTCTGTCTATTCTTGGAATTATACTGCTTATCTGGCACGGGCTATTCAAAAATCGGGAAGATACTCCATCAACTCCGATTATAAGCAAAAATGCAAATAAGGAAACGCCTCTTGTCACAGACTCAATCGTAGATACGAATTCAGGGAATGATAGTATTGCGCCAAGTCCCAAGATGCTTTACAAGGCAATACAATATCCTGAAACGCAAAAGAATATAGCAGAGGTGACAATCTCAACCGACAGTATTCCGGCTATTAAGAATGACAGCATTACCAATGACACCATAAGGGTGATTCCGAATATCATAAACCGGGAAGAACTTATTGCACAGGAAAATTACCCCCCCCAACAATCCGAAAAACCAGATTGGTCATTGTCACTGGCATACGCAGGTAGTCTTGAACAAAACGACTTAAACCGTTATAGAATTCCCAATCCGGGTGATCCCGATGTGGAAGGCCCGACTGGAGAAATCGAAGTCACTGAAAAGACACGTCATTATATGCCTTTGGTAATTGGTCTGTCCGTCAACAAGTCGCTCACCTCGCGTTGGAGTGTGGGAACGGGTCTTCGATACACATTCCTACGGTCAGACTTCCTTTCTCAAAGTAAAGTGATGGACAAGGAAACAATCCAACGTATACATTATATAGGAGTACCCTTGAAATTCAACTACCGTATATTCACATATAATGGGTTCTCGTTGTACGGACAAGGAGGCGGCGCACTTGATATTCCTGTCAACGGCACTCAGTCAATAATAGAGTATTCACCGCAAATTGGCAATACGACAAATACCCTGCTTAATATCCATGCTCCTTTACAATGGTCAGTAGAGGGTGGATTGGGCATACAGTATCACTTTACGCCATCGTTCAGCATATACGCAGAACCTTCGTTCAAATACTATTTCAATCCCGGCTCCGACATCAAGACGATACGACAGGATAAACCCTTTGAGTTTACCATACCGATAGGGCTAAGGTTGACTTGGTAGTTTTTATAAAAGTCAGAGTGCCTTATGCAGTCTTTGGGGGATAGTTTCATCTATACGGTGAAATTAACAAACCCAAAGACGTGTATAAGGTAACAGACTATATTCGGAATGGTGTTCTTCTTGTACGCAACACCATATTTCCCGACAACAAGAAACTGGCACAGTTGATGATCTACGCCACCAACCGCTGCCAGTCGCGTTGTCGTCATTGCTCAATATGGCAGAAGCCACATGATACGCTTTCAAAAGATGAAATCGTGTCGTTGATGTCGAGCAAGTGCATAAGTCGCCATACGACTGTCGGACTCGAAGGCGGCGAGTTCGTTTTACATCCGCAGGCAACCGAGATATTGGAGTGGTTTCAGACAAATCACCCCAATTATACGCTGCTATCAAACTGCCTGTCGCCCCAAAAGGTAATAGACCTCACGAGGCGTTACCGACCCAAACATCTCTACCTATCGCTTGACGGCAACCGTAAGACATACAAAGATATGCGCGGAGTTGACGGTTACGACAAAGTAATTCAAGTAATCGAAGAACTGAAAGATGAAATTCCCATATCGCTTATGTTCTGCCTTTCGCCGTTCAACAGTTTCAAAGACATGGAATATACCATTGACATTGCAAAACGCTATGGGATTGACATACGCATAGGCATATATGGCACAATGGCATATTTCGACACTAAGGCCGAAATGTTGCAGGCACAGGGAGAGGAATATATCTCGCAGATACCCACCAACATACACGACACGCAGGAGAACTATGATTTTGTGGCACTCTACGACCAATGGCGCAACGGACATCTCCGCCTCCGTTGCCAGTCAATCACCAACTCGCTTGTCATACACCCTGACGGGAATGTGCCGTTATGCCAAAATCTTGATGTCATACTCGGAAATATCAAAGAAAAATCTCTTGACGATATTTTCAACTCAGACGAGAATATTGCCACACAGTGCCGTTACTCGAAAGAGTGCAACGATTGTTGGATCAATTTCCATAGAAAATATGACATTATCCTGCTCCGTAATCTGGAAAAAGTCTTGCCCAAGAGGGTTATTGAAATGTTCTATGGACAATACCAATGGTGTGCTGACAGCCGCCAGACTTATCATAACCACTTCAAAAGCATAAAGAAATGAAAAATCTAATAGACAGCGGCATACAACGCTGGCGTTCACTACGCAACCGTAAAATGCTGCAATCGACATATTCTGCTCAGTATGCCTTTGTCGGTGTTGGCAGTCACGCCCTGCAAAATCTTTATCCGGTTCTGCAATATCTTGGAATAAGGCTTAAATACATTTGTTGCAAAAGCCCGGACAAATTAGCGTTGATTGAACAACGTTTTGGAGCGACCGCCACAACATCGTTAGACACGATATTGAATGACAGCGAGGTTAAAGGCGTGTTTGTATGCACATCGCCGCAATCGCACTATGAAATATGCTCCAAAGTCATAGCATCCGGCAAATACCTGTT
This sequence comes from Bacteroidales bacterium, assembly GCA_030536615.1. Taxonomy (GTDB): domain Bacteria; phylum Bacteroidota; class Bacteroidia; order Bacteroidales; family Muribaculaceae; genus CAG-873. Next base: position 14,932 of record JAUNPQ010000049.1, read on the forward strand.
TGTGGAGAAACCTCCGTGCCAGACACTCGAACAACTTGAAAATCTGATTGCCGCCGACAAACGACAAGTGACAATGGTAGGGATGCAAAAACGGTATTCGCCCTTAATTCGGACATTGAAAAAACAGTTGGCGAAAACTGAACCGATAAGCTATACCTTGTCATATCACACAGGTGCTTACCCCGAAGGAAATCAGTTCACAGACCTTTTCATCCATCCGGTGGATTTGGCCTTGTTCCTATTTGGCAACGCTGAAATAGAGGGTGTGCAAAAGATTGACAGGAAAGGAACAACGACTGTTCAGGCGTTGCTTTCTCACAGTGATGTAAAAGGTATCATAGAATTATCCACCGCTTACTCGTGGACTAACCCGAAAGAAACACTCCATATCAATACTCCGATAGGAGAATACAGCCTTGAACACATGGAGCGGTTATGCCATTACCCACATCCTAAAACAATCGCCGGGATACCGCTTGAAAAACTCGGATTTTTCACAGCAGCCGAACAGGTGCCTGCGGAGAGAAACAATTTTAATCCTCTCGTAATCAATAATCAACTTTATACACAAGGCTTTCTCCCGGAAATCAAGGCATTTGCAGATATGGTGGAACACTTTGGAGAAAATATATCACCACTGTCAAGTATGCAAAACACTTATAAACTGCTGGTATCATTGAAGTAACTATTATTGAATATCATAATAATGTATCGGATACTGATTATTGATGATAGCCCGGCGGATTGTGAGGATTTGGGTCGCAAGTTAGCGTGTTTTGGTGTTGAGAGGGCAACGGCGATGAGCCTTAAAAGCGCAAAGGAGCTACTGAAGAAATCTTCATACCGTGACATCATTATCTGCGACTACAAGCTACCCGACGGTACTTCGGTTGAACTGCTCGAATGGCTTGCCAAGAACAGTATCTACCGTGATATGTTCGTTGTGTCCGATATGCTTGATAATCCGCTGGCAATTGAGGCATTTCGTGCCGGTGCAAAAGACTATATACAGAAACGGCAGGCCGACCAGCTGTTGATACCGAGACTGAAACTGCTTATCGGCGGCGGCTTTGGATCTGAATATAAATCGGTGGTGCTGCCTCGCAGTAGCCCACAATTCAACGAGATACAAAGGATAATAACCCGTATTGCACCAACACGGTTGAATGTGCTTATAACCGGCGAAGGCGGTTGCGGCAAAGAGCCGCTGGCACAGGAGATATACCGAAATAGTGACCGCTCAGACTGTCCTTGTATAGTCATAGACTCGGCGATGCTGCCTATGTTGTGTCCGGCCAACAACAAACGGACAGCCTATCAGATGGTAGAGGATTATTTTGCGAAAGCCGAACACGGCACGGTCATTCTCGACCACATACATCTGCTGTCGTTTGACATGCAGACGATGATACTCAATATCCTTGACCGCCAGCGTCCGGATATAAGGCTTATCGCCACAACCCATGCCACAGACATTGCCGAGAGGGTGAACAAGGGAGAGTTCAGGCAGGGGCTGTATTACACTTTGAGGCAGACACATATAAATATCCCGCCGCTACGGGAGTGCAAGGAGGATATAATGCCACTCGCAGAGTTCTTTCTCCAACGGTACAGCTATGAGTTTTCACGACGGATAAAAGGATTTGACGCGAAAGCTAAAAAGAAATTGTCAATGCACACTTGGCCCGGCAATATCCGGGAATTGAAACACGCCGTGCGGTTCGCCGTGATAGAGGCCACAGGCGATATGATAACATCCAAAGACCTCGACTTCGACAACCCAGGAACAGGACTGCCGCCACGGTTCACCCTGCGCGACGACGGCGACGAGAAAGCAAAGATCATAGCCGCATTGGAACAGGCCGGAGGCGTGCGACAGATAGCGGCAAAGTTGCTCGGCATAAGCCGCGTAACGCTCAACCGTAAAATTGAAAAATATGGTATCAACACCACCTACGGCTAATTTACGAATCAACCGCCCCATCGGTACCAATATATAATATAAAGGTGCCTGACGGGGCGGTATTGTCATTAGCGATTATGTTGCACCAACCACTCGCGGTCAAAGCGCGCGGCCAGTTCAGCGATTTTGTGGCTCACTGCCACAAGTTCGCGTGTAGCCTCTACAAGCGCTCTTACAGTTGAAACGGCTTTCTTCTCGGTGAAATTCTCGCGGAGGGTTTTCACCGTTTGGTCGTAGGCCACACCGATGGTACGGTATTGGGCATTGAGGTCTGAAAGCCTGTCAATGAATATGCGGCTGTTCTCGTCCACGTAGAACACCTTGAACGGTTTGCCGAATATCAGCAGCTTTATGAAAGCCGACATTGATTCCACCCCGGATTTCTCGTGCATGGCCTGAAGCTTTACCTGCTCCGAGGCGTTGAAGTTGACCGAGCAACGGAACACCGTCGGGTCGATTTTAGGCGGTCTACCCGCTTTTCTGAGATTTTTACGATTCATTGTTTTGGAGATTTTAGTGGGTTGGGATGGGAAAAGATGAAAGCTACCGCAGGTTAAGGCTCAAGGCAGTGCGACTTTGGAGTAACTGACCCTGTGAGAACCGGCAAGGGTTATGAGGCACAATCTCGGTTACGAGTGCCGAGTAACATACCTTGCAGGTTCATGTGAACCTCTGATTTCCTGATAAATCAGATAAGCCTTCCAGAATATAATACCCGGTGCCGGTCATTGCCGGGTATCTGTCTTGTGCCCGGAGATATGGTATCCTTTTTCTGCGATGGAACACAATCATTTTTCCAACACTGCAAAATTACATCGCTTTTTTCAAATCTTAATTCGTCACTATCAGTCAAGCATTAGTCAATGCAAGTCGCAAGCCTCAAAATGTTAGGATTTTAGCGATTAAGGCGTTTACTTTGCAGCGTCAATCACGACATCAATCACTCAATGGAGCGATGTTTCGCTCACTCAATCACGTTAGAGAACGATAGATTGATACAGTGACTTATCAAGGTATTGATAACGATATCACTCAATAGATAGATTGCTCAATCGCTCACTCCATCTATCAATCTATCGATAGATTGATAGATAAATCGAGTAATCGATCAATCGATTGAAACATCAATAGAGTGATGGATAAAGTGAGTTATCAGGTTATCCATAGAGTGACCGATTGATAATTTCCTCAAACGATAACTCAATCGAATGATTGAGCGATAGAGTGATTGACAGATATATCGAATTATATATCCATCACGCGAGTGGATTATACATAACACATTCGGCTGAAGACAATACAAAGCCGGTCAACAGTGGCAGCCCGAATGATTAGCCAGGCGGAACGAAGGCCGATGGCGAATGTTGGCAGATGTGCCTCTCAAACTTTTGTCAAACTCCAAAACTTAAAAGATGGAATACTTAATGATAGAGCGCACCCTGTATGAATCTCTGGTGCGTAAAATCTCGGAATGCAGCAGACATCTCGAAAATATACTGAACCATACACTCTGCGACAAAACAGACTGGCTTGACAATGCTCAGGTTCAAGCTATTCTGCACAGGTCGCCGCGCACGCTGCAAACCCTCCGCTCGTCCGGCAAAATCGGTTATTCGATAATCGACAGCAAGGTGCTTTATCCGGCAACCGAGGTCTGCCGACTGTTGAACCAAAGCTACAAAGCCAATGTCGGATAGAATCACCTCGCTCTCAAATTCGGATCTGTCTGAACTATTCGGCATAATTGAGAATATAAACCGTTGTGCCGACAAAATAAGTTCAGATACAATCCCCATGCTTTCGGGTGTCCGATACCTTTCTGATACCGAACTCTCCGAAAAATTAAGGGTAAGCAAACGGACTCTCGCCAATTATCGGGCAAAAGGAGAATTCGGCTACTATGACCTTCCCGGCAAGATTCTCTATTCAGAAACCGAGATAGAAGAATTCCTGCAACGCCATTACCTGCCGCCATTCCGTACAGATGACTAAATGCAATGCGCCCCGACCGTAAAATTTGACAGTCGGGGCGCATTGGCTATATATCGGATTATTTCTGAGAACCGAACTTTGATGCGAGTGTACCCATCTGCTCGGCTATGGAGCGGTCTATCACTTTCGCATATATTTTTGTGGTCTTTATGTCGGAGTGTCCTAACATTTTTGCTATGACCTCCATCGACACGCCGTTGGCGAGTGCAAGACAAGCGAACGAATGGCGCGCTATGTGGGTTGTCAGCGTCTTTTTGATTCCGCAGGCGTCGGCTATCTCGGTTAGATAACTATTCATCTTTTGGTTAGACAGCACCGGCAGGACAACGCCTTTCGCTACACAAGTCGGATGCCCCCGGTATTTGTCGGCTATGGCTCGTGCTGATTCCAGATACGGGATACTGCACATATTCTTCGTTTTCTGACGGGCCTTGTGTATCCAGTAATTGCCTTCGTCATCAACGGTGATATGTTCGGGCTTGAGAGCCGCCACATCGGAGAATGCCAGACCGGTCAGAGATCAGAACACGAATATGTCACGCACCTGCGCCAGCCTGTCAATCTTGAATTCTTTGTTGATGAGCGCGGTAAGCTCCTTTTCGGTGAGAAACTCACGTGTAGTGTTTTTCGCCGTGAATTTTATGCCCTGAAACGGATTGACATCCATCCAACCGTTGTCAAGAGCAAGGCGCACAATCTTTTTCAGATTCT
>JAUNPQ010000107.1 GCA_030536615.1 Bacteroidales bacterium
CGGGAGTTTGGGAGTTTCGATGAAAAATAATTGGTAAATAATTGGCTTTAAATTTGGTAGAGTCAATTTTTCTTTGTATCTTTGTGCTAATATGTACTAATACAATGTCTCATGTATCTCAGTATAACCAAAGGCAAAGACCCTCATTTCTATATTCTGCAGGGGTTCCGTAAAAAGGAAGGCGGAACTTCTTCCAAGTTGTATATGAACCTTGGCACGTCCTCTGAAATCATGGAAAGGTACGGCTGTAACGATGCCGAGGCGTGGGCCCGGAAGAAACTTAAGGAAATAAACGATGGCATAAAGGAGGATAAGGCTTCTGTAATGGTCTCTTATAATCCAAGCAAAAGGATTGAGAGCGGCCAGTGGCGGAGCGTTCATTGCGGACATCTGGTTCTCTTGCCTTTGTACAACAAACTTGGATTGGCAAAATTCTCAGCAGAGGTCACCGCGCGACATCGTTTTAAATTTGACTTTGCCGACATTCTGTGTAAACTTGTGATGTGCAGGATTCTTTTCCCGGATTCCAAGCGTGCCACAAGGGAGTGCCTGACAGACTTTGTCAACGCTCCGAATTTCTCACTTGACGACATATACAACTTCCTCGGGGTGCTGGCAAAGGAGATAACCCCATTGCAGAAAAGCCTGTACGAGGCCACCAAAAATGAATTGTCACGCAGGACGGGCGTGATATACTATGACTGCACCAACTACTATTTTGAGATTGAACGGGAAGACAGTCTGCGCAAATACGGCAAGTCAAAGGAACATCGCCCCAATCCGATTGTGCAGATGGGCATGTTCATGGATGCGGACGGTCTTCCGCTCGCGTTCTGCATCAATCCCGGCAATACAAGCGAGCAACAGACACTTCAGCCACTCGAGGAGATACTTGCCAATGAGTTTAATCTAAGCGAGTTCGTTGTGTGTACAGATGCCGGGCTGGCAAGCATCAGCAACCGGCTGTACAATACTACGGAGGGTAGGAACTATATAGTGACGCAGTCAATACCCGGACTTCCGAAGCTGATGAGGGAGTGGGCTCTCGAAAAGACAGGATGGAGAAGGCTTGGAGACACGGAAAATCGCACCTATAATATATCGGATATTGACCTTGAGGCGGAAAAGGGGCATCTCTATTATCGCGAACGTTGGTTCAGGGAAGACCGCTCTAATGTGAAGAATTATGAAGAACGGCTGATAGTAACCTTCTCTCCCAAATACGCCCTATATCAGAGACAGCTCCGAGCGCAGCATATCGAGAAGGCGATGAGGATGATAGAGCTAAAATCGGAGAAATCACGTCAGACGCAACAGGACCCACGCAGGCTGATTTCCACAACACATTGCACTGAAGACGGCGAGGTGGCCGAAAAAAGTGCGATGACACTCGATATGGAGGCGATAGAAAAGGAAAAGGCCATGGATGGGCTCAACTGTATAGCTACCAGACTCGAAGACTCAGTCGGCGAAATACTGCACGTCAACGGCTTCCGCTATGAGATTGAACATCTGTTCAGGGTCACAAAGACCGAGTTTAACGCACGCCCCGTCTTCCTGCGCCGCGAAGACAGAATTCGCGCCCATTTTGCCATCTGTTTTGTGGCATTGCTGTTGCTCAAAGCCTTCCAAAAGCAAGTCAATGAAGGCCTTGACGAGGAACGGCAATACTCCACCGAGCAAATTATCCATGCCCTTGCAGGCATGGACTACAACGTGGTGCGAGGCACGGGATATGTACCCGCATACACCGCCACCGAACTAAGATCAAGATGCTGTACGGCCACAAACATACACATTGATACACAGATAGTAACAAACCGCAAAATGCGCCAATACATCAAAATGTTAGGCTTATGTGACAAAATCGTCCCTGAAAGTTTTGATAAATCGCTGAGGTTTTTATATTTAGGAGAAAAAAACAAGAAAGTGCCAAAAAACATGCAAATATTGCGGGTCAAAGAATGTGATTCGCAAGGGCCATGAAAGCGGTAAGCAAAGGTGGTTCTGTCAAGACTGCAAGAAACGCTTCGTCTATTCCACCAGACCGACAGCCGCAGATGTCATGGTTTTATACAACACCGGCAAATACAACGCGGAGGATATTGCAAAGATGCTCTCGTTAAGCTCAAGAACGGTGTTCCGCTACCTGGCCAAATCCGATATGGAGACCGAGTATCGTGATACTGCCGGGCGTCATGTCGTAGCACTGATGGATACCTCGTATTGGGGTCGCAACTTCGGCGTGGTCATAATCAAGGATAACATTACCGGCAGAGTGCTGTGGCACAAATTCATCGACCGCAAAGAGAAAATTGACGACTACGTCGAGGGAATAGGATGGCTTGCAAGAAACGGATTTGTCATTGATGGAATAGTTTCTGACGGCCTTAAAGGACTGAGGAACAGATTCTCAGAGTACAGATTCCAACATTGCCAGTTCCATCAGATCCAATATGTGAGGATAAAGCTGACCAACAATCCCAAGACGGAGGCAGCCATCGAACTGTTATCCTTGGTAAAGCTTATGAGCCACACCGACAAGGAATCCTTTATAGGCGCCTTTAACGATTGGGAGAACAAGTGGCGCGAGTTCCTTAAGGAGAAAAGTATCAACGACGAAGGGAAGTCGAGCTACAAGCACCAGAGACTGCGAAGCGCGTGGCTCAGCGTCAAACACAACATGGAATGGCTGTGGACATTCTACGACAACCCGGACTTCAACCTTCCAAACACGAACAATGCGATGGAAGGATTGAACTCTGCAATCAAGGAAAAACTGGAGAGACACAGAGGTTTGTCCTTAGACCGGCGCAAAGCGTTGATAACAGCACTTCTAAAAGCTCATAACCCTAAACGCAGCAAATAGTTACAACGGTTTTAGGGACGATTCTGTCACATAAACGGGTTTTACCCCATTTTCAGGGACGATTTTGTCACATAAGCC
>JAUNPQ010000003.1 GCA_030536615.1 Bacteroidales bacterium
AGATTGACTATTCAAAACGTATAGACTTTGAATATGAGGAAATACAGGATGAATTTTACAATAAACAAGTCACCCTTATAGATAAGGATAACGCCACTGACAATTCACACAAGGGTATACGTGTTGAATTTGATGACAACATAGAGGTGGAGATGAGGTATAAGATTGTAGTGCCAAAGAATGATCCCTGCTTCACCAAACGTCTACAGCACCCCGTCAAGAACTTCAGACTTGATTACGCCTTTAACGGAGATGATGTTGAACTTTTCGGACAAATCTTTGGAACGGAGCTAAAACAAAATGATATTGAGATTCGATACACAGACAACTCTATTAGCCTTGAAACTTTTGACTGGCTTCTGCCGGATAACGGAGCGATGGTAGTTATGTTAAAAAAGCAAAACAACCATCCGGCCATGAATAAAAACATAGAAAGAATTGTTTTTAAACAAAGAAATAACTATATTTGCACCGTTAAATTAAAGCTTAGGAAGTATGACAGTACAAGAAGTTGATGAATAAAAGTCATCATGAACAGAAACAAGGGCGTCAGATCCTGCCGGATCAGAAAAGAGTTATTGAACAAAAAGACGCCCGGGCCAAAAGCCCATACTAAATACCAGTATTAACCTAAATCAGCAAGAAACTATTTAACAGAACACGCGCGGCCTGCATACTCAGCCGCGCGTTTAAAATTATGTAGAGTTTTACTGCCGACAAACTATAATCAGCCTTGTTTAATTTGACAACGTCCGTCAAGGCCGGACACGAGGCTGTGCCATAAACTTCACAGATTATGGCTGGCCTCTTTTTTATATATGCCTGGGCGCTTACAGATCCAGTTCCGGCAGACTGTTTATCGCCGCCTCCTTGAGGGAGTCAACGGCGCGCGTATACTTCTCCGTATGCTTCAGGCCACTGTGCCCCAAAAGACTTGCCACCGTCTTTATATTCGCCCCGTTATTCAATATATTGACCGCAAAGGAATGCCGGGCACAATGCCACGTGATATGCTTGTCAATACCGGCGCGTCCGGTCCAGTGCCGCAAAGCTTTCAGACACATATTATGCGACGGCAAAGGAAATATGACATCATCGCGATCACCACGACCAATGAGACGCAGCAAACCGTCATTCAAGGGAATTATCACACCGCTTGCCGCACTATGCCCCTTTGTCTTGGCCTGCTCAAACCTTAACAGACGGTTGGAATGATCAACATTGGCATAGGTAAGATCCTTGACATCGCACCATCGCAGACCACAATACAGACAAAAAATAAACGCACGGCGTATATTGTCATTCTCACCCGGGTAATGAGTGTCTATCAGCAACCGGATCTCATCAAGGCTCAGCACATCCTTTTTAAGAGCATTGCCATCAGTCTTGATAACCACTCCCCTGCAAGGATCCTTTTGCAGAATATCAGCCTCGACCGCTGCCTTGATAACCTTTTTAAAACGTGCGAAAAGAGTATGCGGACCATCTCCCCGGAACCGCTTCTGCAGATACTCCGCAAATGATGCCATCATTTCTTTGGTGAGCTGCGGCGGCCTTACCTTCAACACCGCGGCCCTGTGCTCCATGTTTCTGACAGCCTCCGCGCGGTCCCCCTTAGACCAGCCAGGCATAGGTGTGGATTTACACTCCGGATCAATGAGATAATCAATAAAACAAGTATAAGCGCGCTTTATATGCCTCTTGTCCGCCTTTGTATATGCCTCATAATAGCTCCACATCCACGCAAGAAAATTGATTTCCCTGATATCCTTTCTGAGCCTATAGCCTCCGGCGTTCTCCAACATCTGCTGTCCACGTTCAAAGCGAACACGTTTGGCCACCTCAAGCGTATCACGGTTCTGCCGCCGCTCAGCCGTCGTTCTCGGTGCCTGCCACAGATAAAGCCCCAGACGCTCCGTGCTTCGCCTGGCCTTTTTATACTCCCTGCCATTGGCACTCTCCGCTAACTCATAGCCCAGATAAAACTCCAGATAAAGACTATCACGGCCATCACTCAATGATTGCGCCATGAGCTTCGGATTATCGCCATTACCACCGTCAATAAGATATTTGCGTGATTTAGTTTTGCCCTTAGCCATATTTTCGCTACCTTTGTTTCCGATAATTTTACTTTGTATACCAAAGGTACTAATAAAATCTGACAGAGGCGCAACCAAGGCGCAACTTTCAACAAAACAAAAGCGCAAATAGCAACTCAAAGCCCAATACCAAAGATATTAAATTATTGATTATGAACAACTTTATTTCCCATATACGCCCTTATTCTCAGGCTTTAGTCCCGCTTCGAGCACAGCATCTCAACATGGCATAGAACGACTGATAACATCCACACACTGTTACCGGTCGTTCAATGCATAATTGCCACGGCATCAATTCTCCGCTGACAGCAATGGTGCAATCTTTACAACAGACAAACTCAAACCAACCCTATTTTTAAATTCATGCATCACCAATACAAAACATGCGGCACCTGCTCACGTCTGATAGATTTTGACCTTGAAAACGGATGTGTCAGTTCAGTGTCATTTCTGGGCGGCTGCAACGGCAACCTTCAGGGCATAGCCCGTCTGGTTGAAGGTCAGGATGCCCGCAAGGTCATAGAGACCTTGCGCGGCGTTGACTGTAATGGTAAAGGGACAAGTTGTCCGGATCAGCTGGCCAATGCTCTTGAACAGGCTCTTGGCCTGGAAAAATAATCCTTAACAGCAGCTGAAACTGATGTGGTCTGATATCATCTGGCTGACGGTGGGACTCGCCCTGATTGTCTGGGGCGCGAACGCTTTTGTTGACGGCGCATCGTGGGTGGCACGCCGGCTGGGGATGAGCGATCTGCTTGTAGGCCTGACCGTTGTGGCCATAGGCACCTCAGCGCCTGAACTTGTGATATCTGTGATCTCTGCTGCCGAAGGAGCATCAGGCATTGCTGTGGGCAATGTTGTGGGCAGCAACATTGTCAACATTCTGGTGATCATTGGCCTGACCGCTCTTATCCGGCCCATAAAAGTGTCAGGAGGCGTTATGGTGAGCCAGATGCCCCTGATGGTGCTTTCTGCCCTGATACTTCTGATGTTCGGCAACTCGGCTGTACTTGACGGCATCACAACCAATTCAATTCCGCGCACGGGGGGAATATTGCTGTTATTGCTATGTCTGATGTTTGTTATATACACAATAAAAAGCGCACGACACCAGCCGGAAGCAACAGTTGCCACACCGGCAGACAAGGGCCGTGATGACATAACTCTCTCCTCAACACCATGGTGGAAAGCCATGCTTCTGCTTGCCGCAGGTCTCGCCGGGCTGCTTTGGGGCGGTGACAAGTTTGTTGACGGAGCATGCGGTCTGGCAAGAGCGCTCGGAATGAGCGAGACCATGATCGGCCTTACAATCGTTGCAATAGGGACAAGCCTGCCTGAGATGGCCGCTTCAGTGGCCGCTGCCGTGAAAGGCCGCGGTGACATGGCCGTGGGAAACATCATCGGCTCAAACATCTTTAACGTAACACTTGTCCTCGGTGCATCCGCCACAGTGCATCCCCTTGTCTTCAGCGGCATCGGCAATACCGACCTTCTTGTATTGCTTGCAGCAAGCCTTTTCTTCTGGCTGACAGCACGCATCTGGGGTTCACGCACCATAAACCGCTACGAAGGCGCGGCCATGCTTGCGGGATATGGCGCCTATTTGTACTGGTTGATTGCAAACATCCACTGATACACGATAAAACCAAAGACATTCAAACAAACCACAGCATATGAATGACTACCGCGAAGTGAGAATAGACATGACTCCATGCAATGAAGATGCCACAGATCTGATGGCCGCATTGCTGGCTGATACCGGCTTTGAGAGCTTTGTGCCGGATGACAAAGGATTAACCGCTTATGTCCCCGAAAGTGATTTTGACCGTCAGGCCATAAATCTCATCATCGCTGATTTCCCGATGCACATCTCCATGTCTGTGTCAGACAAGTTTGTGGAAGGACGTGACTGGAATGCCGAATGGGAACGCAACTATTTCAAGCCCATTGTCGTAGGCAACCGCGTGGCAATCCACAGCAGTTTCCATACTGACATCCCCGATGCGGAACACCATATTGTCATTGACCCCAAAATGGCATTCGGGACGGGACACCATGCCACAACCTCACAGGTCATAAAAAATCTTCTGGATCTTGACCTGCGCGGCACGGACGTCATAGACATGGGCACAGGCACCGGAATCCTTGCCATCCTCGCAGCCATGCTTGGCGCGGAAAAAGTCACCGGTATTGAAATCGACGGTTTTGCCTATGCCAACGCCGTTGAAAACATAGCCCGGAACGGCCATCCGGAAATAGAACTTGTCAACGGCGATGCCTCAGCACTTAAAGGTCGTGAAAAAACGGCGGACATATTCATTGCCAACATCAACCGCAATATAATAACCACTGATATCGGCTCATATGCGTCATCGCTGAAACCGGACGGTACAATGCTTCTGAGCGGATTTTATGTTGAGGATATACCCGTTGTTGTCAGTGCCGCCCAGAAATACGGACTGCGCGAGGCCGGATATACAGAAAGTGAACGCTGGGTGTGCCTGCGCCTGAAATTCAACGGCTGTCAAGAGGGTGCTTAATAACAGAACTAACGTCCCCTAAAACCTCCTAAAACTGACTGTTGTGAAAAGACTTATAACAATATGTGCTGTTGCAGCCGCGTTAAGTGCCTCGGCCGGTGCAAGCACAGAAAACGCCGTAACACCATTGCCGGTATCAACCGGCAAAACAGCCATGACACCGCGTCCGTTGGCTTTCAGCTGGGGCGCCGATCTGGGCGGAGGTATTGACGTGAGCGGACACAATATGTCCACACTCGGATTCAGCGCCCAATTCGGAATGCAATGGAAGTGGATCCGCTTTTTCGGCATCGGTGCCGAGGCAGATATCATGGTGGGCAACTCATCACGTACCTTTCCGCTCTCAGCCATCTTCCGCACGGATTTCTGCAATTACAGCCGTCTGGTTTTCATGGAATTGCGTGGTGGAGTGGCACTAAACTACCTTGACGGAGATCCTCAGGAAACAGTTCCGTACGGATCAGCAGGCATCGGTGTCACCTTAGCCACCGGAAAAAGCTTCTCATCGCACATCATAGTAGGCTACACCTACAACGGACGCAAGGAATGCTATCTTGGCGACACCCGACGCAACTGCCCCGGAATGAGCCTGGTATCCATGCGCATCGGACTTTCTTTCTAATCCCTGACCATAACAAAATCAACCATGAAAAGACTGCTTATAAACTTACTGCTCACCGGTATAATCTCTGCCACAGGTCTGGCTAAATCCGACACAATTCCGTCATTCATAAATACCGCCAGCAACAGAATCGATCTGAATCAGGCAGATTGGACGCCGTTAAAGCACAAACTGCAGAACCGTCTGAACGGTGACACCTCGACCATCCGAGTCCTACATATCGGTGATTCCCACATACAGGCAGAGTTCGTCACAAATGAACTGAGGCGGCTGTTGCAGGAACATTACGGAAATGCCGGGCGCGGGTTGCTCATGCCTCTGCGACTTGCAGGCACCAACCAGAGCCACGACTATTCAGTCACATCAACACAGCCTGTTGACTTCACCCAGACACGTCTGCTGAAACTTCCCTGGCCCGTAAAACCGGGAGTGACAGGCATTGCCGCACAACCTGCCGCGAAAACATCCCTGACGTGGCGCACCACCATCCCGGGGCACAACATCAAAAACGCAGTCCTACTCAGCGACAAAGGCATCACCACTGCGCCGGGGAGCGACGCAGACAGCATAGTCACTGACATTGAGGCAGGGCAAACCGTCTATGGACTGCTCACCGACAACGGGCGTCCGGGAATTCTGTACTCGGCGAGAGGCAACAACGGAGCCTGCTTCAATGACTATCTCCTCATAGACCGGTTTGCCGAAAAGACACAGGTGTTCAATCCTGACCTAATTATCCTCTCTATGGGCACAAACGAGGCTTTCTCATATATGACAGACAAAGAGATTGAACGGTCTGTGAAAGACCTTGTGCGTCTTCTGCACAGCTACAATCCCAATGCGGAGTTTCTCATTCTCACGCCCATGGAATGCCAGAAAAACCGCAATCATGGATTCCGGCCACTATCTGAATTCTATGACATCAATCTCCGCAACGCAGAAGTTGCCCGCATAATAAAAGACACCGCCACACAAATAAATATTCCCGTCTGGGATTTTTATGCAGTTGCCGGCGGGGACGGCACAAGCGGCAAATGGCTTGACGCAGGGCTTATGAACAAGGACCGCATACATCTTCTCAAACCAGGATATGAACTTCAGGCAAGGTTGCTTTATGACGCCCTGATGGATGTTCTCCCCTAAAGGTTCGTTCCGATAGTAACAGACCTATTGCTAAACAAAATTTATTTTTTAACGTTTATTTATAGTGGCAAAGCGGCTTTTTTATTACCTTTGCCCCCATATAAGACAACCAATGACCGTTTTCCACAACACATATTCAGTCATGACAAGCACTGACATTGCAAACAACATGTCAATGTCCATGATGATGTGCAACCGCGGGAACCGGCTGTGAGTGCTTCACATACATACACAACATACATAAGACCGGTTCCCTGATACCACAGTGGAGCCGGTCTTTTTTTATAAAGTATCAGAAATAAAAATATTTATAGACAATGAATCTGAAAGAACTCCAATTTGAGACACGGCAGATACATGCCGGCCTGACACGCGATGACTCAACCTGTTCACGTGGCATAGCCATTCATCCCACCGCCGCCTATAGGTTCAGCACCTGCGAATATGCGGCCAATCTGTTTGATCTAAGCGAGCCCGGAAACATCTACAGTCGCTTGCAGAATCCCACCACTTCAGCCTATGAGGAACGTGTCGCCGCCCTTTACAAAGGTGTGGGTGCGCTTGCCACCTCGTCCGGGATGTCCGCCATCCTGACCGCTATCACATGCCTGGCATCAGCAGGCCAGAACATTGTTGCCTCACCTCTGCTTTACGGGGGAACATACAATCTGTTCCGACACACATTGTCACGCCTCGGTATAGAAGTACGCATAGCCACATCTACCGCGCCTGATGATTTCGCAACACTCATTGATGACAAAACACGTGCGGTGTTTGCCGAGAGCATGGGCAATCCTACCTGCGAAGTCCCTGACCTGCAAGCTCTGGCTGCGATTGCCGCGGAAGCAGGCGTTCCTTTCATCGTTGACAATACATTCGGGGCATGCGGGTATCTATGCAATCCTTTTGAGTGGGGAGCAGACATCATTGTCGACTCAGCGACAAAATGGATCAACGGACATGGCACGGCGATGGGGGGCATAATCGTTGACAGTGGAAATTTCAACTGGGGCAACGGCCGCTTTCCCAATATTGACGGGCCATCGGAAGGATATCATGGACTGAATCTCTACAAAACTTTCGGTAATGCCGCATTCATAGTAAAATGCCGTGTGGACGGCCTGCGTGATCTTGGCAGCTGTCCGTCTCCTTTTGACAGCTATCTGATGCTTCTGGGATTGGAAACACTGTCTCTTAGAGTGAGACACCAGGTTGAGGCCACACGCCGGCTCGCCGAATATCTGCGCAACAGCAAGGCTGTAAAAAAAGTAAGCTATGTCGGGTTTCCCGACCATCCGTCGCATGACAACGCCGCCAGATATTTCCGCTTCGGAGCTTCAGGCGTACTCAATGCCGAACTAATCGGAGATGTGGACACCACCGCACGTTTTGTCAATTCTCTTGAACTTGCAGCTCACATGACCATGATAGGCGATTCCATCACCGTTGTCACTCATCCGGCCTCAACCACTCATAAACAACTCTCAGCCGATGATCTGAAGAAAGCAGGAGTCACTCCTACCCTGCTGCGTATCTCCCCCGGGCTTGAAGATGTTGAGGATATCATTGCAGACTTTGAACGGGCCTTTGCCAAAACTTTAGATGGTCGTGTTTAATAACAGATGTTATGACTAAATTCTATCATCATGACAAGCCTTTCTGTCTGGAACTTGGAGGCATCCTGCCCGAGTTGACAATAGCGTATCACACCTACGGCACTCCGGATGCGGACGCAGGCAATGTCATATGGGTTTGCCATGCCCTTACTGCCAACAGCGATGTGGCCGATTGGTGGCCACATACTGTTGAGAAAGGAGCGTTTCTGGATCCGGAGCGTTTCTTCGTGGTCTGTGCCAACATTCTGGGGTCACACTATGGCACAACAGGTCCACTCACCCCTGATCCTGTCACAGGCCGGCCTCTCTACAATGATTTTCCGGCACTAACAATCGCCGATATGGCACGTGCCCACTCCCTATTGGCCGATGCTCTTGGAATAAAACACATAAACACCCTGGTAGGAAGTTCGGTAGGTGGCTTTCAGGCTCTGGAATGGGCCGTTCAGGAGCCAGGACGTTTCAGCCGTCTCATTCTCATTGCCACTGATGCCAAAGCCTCACCCTGGACAATCGCCATTGATGAGACACAGCGCATGGCCATAAAAGCCGACGCCACATACGGAGAGCCCCGCGATGATGCCGCCATGAACGGCCTTGCTGCCGCACGTGCCATCGGTATGCTGACTTACCGTGGTCCGGACGGCTACAACCGCACTCAGCAGGATGATGACTCAGCGCCACTGTCAGCGCCAAGACGCGGATGCACATACCAGCAGCATCAGGGCATGAAACTATGCCGCCGCTACAATGCATACTCATACGTCAGAATTCTTGACGCCTTTGACACTCACGACATCGGACGCGGACGCGGAGGCGTGGAAGCCGCCATCAAAACCCTTACGATGCCGACAACAGTAATCGGGATATCATCAGACATAATTTTCACGCCGGCCGAGATGCGCCGGCTGGCATCATGGTTCCCTGATTCAACATATCACGAAATCAACTCAGACCTGGGACATGACGGTTTTCTGGTGGAACACCGTCAGCTCAACAAAATACTTTTGAACAATGAACAGCAAGACTGACATAAAAATTGGCCTTTTCGGATTCGGGACTGTAGGCCAGGGCGTATACAAAGTCCTCGGACAGACAAAGAATGCCCATGCGGAGATAAAACGGATATGCGTACGCAATATAACGCGGCCCAGAAAGACAGCCACACCCGCCGGACTTCTGACGGATAATGCTGCTGACATTTTCGATGATCCTGAAATAAACCTGATCGTTGAACTTGTGGATGACGCAGACGCTTCTTT
This sequence comes from Bacteroidales bacterium, assembly GCA_030536615.1. Lineage (GTDB taxonomy): Bacteria > Bacteroidota > Bacteroidia > Bacteroidales > Muribaculaceae > CAG-873. The sequence goes on from JAUNPQ010000003.1 coordinate 9,283, forward strand.
CCGGATAGTTTCACAAGCCCTTTGCCGCGGCATTCCCGTTGTGTCAGGCAGTAAAGCCATGATAGCACGCCATCTGCCTGAATTGATAGAAATGCAGCACGCCCACAACACTGCGTTACTCTATGACGCATCCTCATGCGGCTCAATACCTGTAATCCGAAATCTTGAGGAGTACTATGACAATGATCTTCTCCTTGAAGTCAAAGGCATTCTGAACGGCTCATCCAACTACATTCTTTCACGCGTCTTTGATCATGGAGAGAACTACACCGATGCGCTGCAACACGCTCAGGAACTCGGATTTGCCGAAAGTGACCCCACTTTTGACATAGAGGGTTATGACGCCCTTTTCAAACTGATCATAATAACAGTCCATGCTCTGGGTCAGTTTGTGCCTGCTGACCGTGTCTTCACTGTAGGCATATCACACATCCGGGACTGCGACATACGCTATGCCCGTGAAAAAGGGCAGAAAATAAAACTTGTGGCACAGGTGGCAAAAGTGAGTGACAGATCATTCACAATGTTTGTCATGCCTGAGCTTGTGGAAAAATCCAAATACATTTATAGCGTTGATGATGAATATAACGGAGTGGTGATACGCGGCGAATGTTATGACCGTCAGTTCATGTTCGGCAAGGGCGCAGGAGGACTACCAACTGCCTCGTCCATACTATCGGACATAATGGCCCGACGACATGATTACAGGTATGAATACAAGAAAATGAAATATGTGGACCGGCCATCCTATACCACAGATGTTACCATCCGTGTATACATCCGCTATGACGAGACACCTGTCCCCACGCTCATTCCGTTTACAAAAGTCTATGAGCAACTGATCACTCCTAAAGACAAATATATCATCGGCGATGTTCAGCTCAGCGATCTCATTGCACGCCGCCGGCTGTTTGACTCACATGATGTGTTCATTGCAAATATCCCTGTTTTATACACAGACCGCGACAACTGACTTCTCAGAAGCCAAGCGCAAACGGTGTCTCCGAGATATCACGATATGGTTTTCCGGCAATCCGCAGTTCACGTCCAAACCGCTTTCTGAGGCGCCGGTCAAGACTCGCCGCCAGCAGAACAGTATCTGCGGAAACGCGATCTGCGGCATGGAGCACATCGCCGGCAAACCCCTTTCCGACAATCAGATAATTCACACCCGGAGCACTCAGAGACACTGTGTCCGTGTTCAGGATAGCAAAACTTCTGTCACCAACAGTCAGAAAGCGTCCCACACGGTTTATTGATCCGCATTCAAACTTATCCGGAGCTTCTGTCAGCTCCTGTTGTCCGCGACGTCCCAAATAATCCGCGTATAGCCGCGTGGCATACTGTGTTGCCTGCGGCTGTACGCCATCTGTAATGATAAAAGTTTTCTGCTTCTGGTGTATGATTATATCTGTATACCCATGCCGCCGGGGGATATAGAGGGCATTCCCGTCATCCTCCGGTATATGAAATGCAAATGACACAATCACAAAGACAAGCATCATTGCCCCGCTACACACCACAAGCCGCCGCTTGCGGAACGTTCCCCACCCCATGACAGCAACTGCAGCCAGATAAACAACCATCTGCCACCATTGAGGATATATGTCTGTAATCGCCGCATATGGCAGCGAGGCGAAAAATGACACCGTACCGTCCAATGCCATATGCAGCCAGTCAAGAATACGTGCCAATATATCTATATGCACCCCGCATGCCGCAATCACAGCCGCCACTGCTCCAAAGCCCACCAACAGAGGCACCATAACGCCGGCAACCACATTCACCGGCAGGAACCACACCGGCAGTTCATGAAAATAAAACGCTGTGAGCATTGACGTTGCCGCCATTGCTATGACGGGCACAGTGACATAGCTCATTACAAGGCGCAGCCGGTGAGACAGCGTAAGCGGACACAGCAGCGGATTGAGCCACAGTATGGCCAGCACAGCCGTAGCCGACAGTTGCAGTCCGGCCGAGAAAAGCCAGAAAGGATTTATGCACAGCCATATGAGCACAGAAACGACCAATGAATTATACGGCGATGGATGGCGACCAAGCATTTTAGAGGTCATGAATACAACAGCCATTACGGCTGCGCGCCCGACCGATGCCGAAAATCCAGTTGCAGCAGCATAGAGCAACACCGTTACAACCAACAGCGTATACGCCACATATCTACCCTTAGGGAGAGCATGCAACCCCGTTAACAGCAGTGAGGCCAGAAATACAATCACACCCACATGCAATCCGCTGAGTGCAAGGATATGTGCAATGCCTGCCGTGCGAAACTCTTCTTTAGTTGAATCGTCAATATAATCATCATCACCGGCAACTGTGGCAATGAGGAAATCGGTTGTCGGGACATCACAGCCAATCCCGGCTATGGCATGCTCCATGGCCAATGATGCCTTGTGCCTGAACGCCTGCAACGCGGATGGTTTACTGCCCGTATATTTTATATTCTCTCCTTCCGCCCACAATAGTGCTGATACTCCGTTATTCCTACACACTTCATACATATTCCGTTCATCAGGCAGATCAGTCTGCCTGTCAATGACATAAATCACACCTCGGCAACTCACTGCATCGCCGGGACGGAAATATTCATGCGGATGACTTATGTTCATCAGGAGCCGCAATGACACGGAATATCCGTCAATACTGTCCACATCCACATAGTAACGTGACAATTCCGGATCACCGTACTGTTTGTCGACTATGGCGTTAACCGTGACCGTTCTGCCTGTATATGCGGTCGGGACAGATTCAGGCATTCTGGCGTTTGTCATGAAAATACCCACGCCCACAAAAACTGTCATTGCCGCCAGCCATCCTCGTCGCAGCATCCACAGAGCCATGCCCGCAAGTATGGCGGCAACGGCCCAGAGAGGTCCGGCATCCACGCTAACTCTGAGCAGGATGCCCATCACCGTCCCTGCCAGCAATGGCAATGCCGGGACACGCGACAACGGATATTTCATTTAGAAAGTGATTTATAATGATCGGTTATCAGGCTGTTTTTCAAAATATGGACCGGCAATGAAGATATCACAGATCATTGCCGGTCCATATGCGCCACGCCGCCAATGCCTGACGGTGCAGCATCTCAAGACCGTTCTTAATGGCGCATCCCTGTGCGGCACACTTTGTCAGAAAGGCCGTCAAGGGAGGGTTATAGACAAGATCAAAGCATATATGCGATGGCGTGAGACGCTCATAGGGTATATCCACGCATCCGTCAGTAACCGGATATGTGCCCAGAGGTGTGGCGTTCACAAGCACATGGAAACTCTCTATCATTCCGGACTGACGCAGATCCTCATAGGTATATACACCCTCCGCGGCATGGCGTGACACCTGATGGACAGGAATACCGTTCACTTCGAGAGCCCTGCGTGCAGCTTTGGCTGCCCCTCCCGTGCCGAACACAAGTGCTGTGCCGGCATACGCCTTGTCTGACAACAGACAGCAGAATGAGTCTGCAAAGCCAATGATGTCAGTATTATAACCTTTGAGGCTTATCTTACCGCCCTCTCTCGTTATGCCGATCACATTCACAGCACCGACAGACTTTGCCGTGTCATCAAGTTCATCAAGAAAGGCCACGACTTTCTCCTTGTAAGGAATTGTCACATTCAGCCCGCACAACTGCGGCTCATCCTCAACAAGCCGGCGTAGAACGCCGATATCTTCAATGTCGAAATTTCTGTATTCGGCATCAATTCCCTTCCTTTCAAAAGCAGCATTGAAAAAATCGCGGGAAAAAGAATGGCCCAGAGGATGCCCTACAAGGCCATAAATGCGTCTGCCTGCCATCACCGTGTCATTCGGTTTTGCTGATACGTTTAAGCGTCAGCACCTGTGCACCGTCACTGTTGGCAAACGCCACCGTATCATCATTCACTGCGACGGCTGAAACCGTTTCCTCAAGTGCTACAAGCATAAGCCGCTCCTGATCTCCTTTGGGACATGCCATTCGTGTCACACCCATTCCGGAGAAACTGATGGAATTGGGAACGTCAGGACTTACAAGGATCTCGCCGTTGAAATAATTGCAACCGGTATTACCATGTATTTTCAGTGAAGGGATATCAATAAACACATTGGCTTCATCATCGTTGATGGCTTTGCCGTTGATGGCCGATACACGCCATTGGCCGTTAAGAAACTGAAGATTATGGCGTACAAGCGTCATCAGAGATTTGCCTGAATGGCTGTTGAGATACATGTAACTTTCCTGCCCAATGCGTTTTACAAAGACACGGACATCCTTGCCATCGGCAAGAACCTTGTTTATGGCTGCCTCATAGGGCGCATCATGACATAATTTCATTGTTGCGGCGACATTACGGAATTTCAGTACATTCCCCTCCAATGCGTAGGCTCCGTTGAGGACATTGCATCCGTTGGAACTGTAGAAACGGCCCTCGCCGGGAACAAATGTCAGATAAGGAAGATCCTCGTCGCCGGTCACTTTTATATCTCCGACCTGTGTAATGGACCACTCACCGGCAATGTCCGCCGGCAACGTTGATGCCGGCTTGGCCTTGGATGCAGACGTTGAAGGCTGTCCGGATGTCTGATTTGAAGAAGCTGTGTTCTTGCCAAGCAGGGAACATGAAGATGCGGTGACAGTCATCATGACTGACAGAAATACGATTATTGTTATCTTACCTGATTTCATAATGAATATATTTTTCGATATCAAAAAAAGTTGTTAGCGTCTGTTTTTTGAACATCTCCACATGCACAAATGTTGCGGGCATACGGTTCACAATGCAAAATTAACCATTTTTATTAACAGGAAACACCGCGTCTATCTAATTTATGTTAACTTTGTGACGCAAAACAGTGGGACAACGTCCCGACAAAGTTGTTTTGCGGAATTGTTCTCCAAGCAAAAACCATAATCCTCAATGATATGTCTTCCGTATTAAAATGTCTGACTGCCTGCATTGCTCTTTCCGTGGCAGCCATCTCAAATCCATCAACCGCTTACGGTGCAGGACGCCACGAGTCAACTTTCGGAATAGAAGGCGGATGGACCTCACGCAATGAGAGCGCGATTGCCGGCATATTTTATAGTTACCGTTTCACGAACCATTTCCGTCTGGGCGCCGACGCAGACATCGCTTTCCGCAACAACAACCGCGATGCGCTTCTGCTTGATGTGGACGCCCATTTCCCCATTGCCATGAGCGCCAAAACGGAATTCTATCCGCTTGCCGGCGTGAATTTTTCAGCGTGGAGCCACCACATTCCGGCAAACGACATTGACAATACGGACGATGTAACAGACAGATACTCCCATCTTGGACTTAATCTTGGAGCGGGATTCGGATTCAGACTCACATCCACACTCAAAATAAACATACAGGCACGTTATTCGCTCATAGAAGCCAACTCTGGCGTGCGCATAACAGCCGGAATAGGATATGTTTTCTAAATGACCACAAACAGACACACCTCAAAAAAACCGACAATCATACTGGGCATCGAGTCATCGTGCGATGACACCTCAGCCGCCGTAATCGCCGATGGCATTCTGCTCAGCAACGTCATAGCCAGCCAGAGTGTTCATGAGGAATATGGCGGGGTTGTCCCCGAACTTGCCTCACGTGCACATCAGCAGAATATTCTTCCGGTAGTTGACACCGCACTCCGCCGTGCCGGCATCAGCAAACATGACCTGAGCGCCATAGCGTTTACACGCGGGCCGGGTCTGTTAGGGTCGCTGCTTGTGGGCACAAGTTTTGCAAAAGGCATGTCTCTGGGCCTACGCATCCCGATTGTCGATGTCAACCATCTGCACGGACACGTGCTTTCACATTTTGTACGCAAGGAACAGACAGACCGCGTACCGGAATTCCCCTATCTTTGTCTGCTCATCAGCGGCGGCAACTCGCAGATTGTTCTTGTCAGGGCATATAATGACATGGAGATTCTTGGCCAGACAATTGATGATGCCGCCGGCGAGGCTTTTGACAAGTGCGCCAAGGTCATGGGTCTGCCCTACCCCGGCGGCCCGCACATTGACCGTCTGGCCGCCGAGGGCAATCCACAAGCGTTCAAGTTTGCAAAACCTCATATCCCCGGTCTTGACTATAGTTTCAGTGGCCTGAAGACATCTTTCCTCTATACACTGCGTGACAATCTGCGCCTCAACCCCGCGTTCATTGAAGAAAACCGCGCTGACCTGGCAGCCTCACTGCAACGCACAATCATTGAGATTCTTATTGACAAGTTGTCGCAAGCCGCCCGCATGACAGGCGTAAAGACCATAGCCATAGGCGGCGGCGTATCGGCAAATTCAGGCGTGCGCAAAGCCGTGGCCGACTTCTGCAAGCAAAACGGCCTTGAGGCATTCATACCGGAAAGGGCATTTACCACTGACAATGCCGCCATGGTGGCTATAGCCGGATACTATAAATATCTTGACGGCCTTTTCTGTCGTTATGAGGACGCTCCATTTGCACGCGTCACAATCTAAAAATCCACAAAGATGAAACTTCAGATCATAGTCATCGGCGATGAGATTCTTCTGGGCCATGTCACGGACACAAATTCCGGATTTATAGCACGCACACTTGAGCCTCTGGGATTCGCAGTAACAGACATCCACGCTGTTGCAGACAATGCCGATGCGATAAAGGAAAGCATACGCCGGAGCCTTGACGTTGCCGATCTGGTCATTGTCACCGGCGGACTGGGGCCCACAAAAGATGACATCACAAAACGCACACTTCTGGAAATATTCGGAGGTGAAATGGTATTTGACGAATCTGTCTATGCCAACGTTAAGAAAATTTTTGCCGAACGACATCTGGAAATGAATGAACTGACACGCCTGCAGGCCATGGTCCCGTCATCGTGCCGCGTGCTTGCCAACGCCTATGGGACGGCTCCCGGCATGTGGTTTGAAACGCCTGACGGCAAGGTGCTGATTTCATTGCCCGGAGTTCCGCATGAAACATGCTCCATGATGCAGGGCAATGTCCTTGACCGGATAAAACAGCGGTTTATCCCTGACATGCATTTCTCGCACCGTAAAATCCGGGTTGGAGGAATCACAGAAAGCGGTCTGGCAGAAATGCTCTCGGACTGGGAGGACGCATTGCCCGCGCAGTTGCATCTTGCCTATCTCCCGGCCTCACCCGTCATAACACTCCGACTTGACTGCTCCGGAAAAGATGCCGATGCAACAGAACGGATACTTGACCGTTACACAGCGGAGCTTAAAGCAAAAGTAAAAACCTATCTGATTGACGAGGGGGACAACCCCATTGCCGAGACCTTGCTTGAGCACCTCCGTTCACGACATCTCACTCTCTGCACGGCAGAGAGCTGCACAGGAGGCCGGATAGCCGCCTCTATCACCGCCGTGGCCGGATGCAGCGACGTTTTTCTTGGAGGTGTGGTTTCCTATGCCAATTCGGTGAAAAGAGGCATATTGGGAGTTGAGCAAGACACATTGGAAAGATATGGGGCCGTGAGTCCACAGACCGTTGAGCAGATGCTCAGCGGTGCCATGCATGCCACAGACGCCGATTGCGCCATAGCGACCTCTGGCATCGCCGGCCCGGGAGGAGCCACACCCGGCAAACCAGTAGGGACAGTGTGGATAGGTGCGGCCATTCCCGGACATAAGCCAGTCATGGAACTGCATCACATGTCCGGCTCACGCGGGCAGGTGATAGAGCGCTCGGTGACAACAGCCATGATTATGTTGATAAAATTACTGGAACAATCCGGCCGCCAGCCGTAAATATAAAGCAACGAGCAAGGATAAGACAAAAAATATATGAGAAACCTGTTCAGGATAGCAGCTCTGATTATCGCATTCACAGCCATGCCACGGTGTCTCCACGCACACGCCGGCAACGACACGGTTGTCTCCATTGTCAATTTCTATCCCGGCACTGAAATATTTGAGCTTGAAGGGCATACAGCTCTCCGCATACAATTTCCCGATGGCCGTGATCTGGCTGTCAGCTACGGCATGTTCAGTTTCAACGAGCCCAACTTCGTGTACAGGTTTGTGAAAGGCGAGACTGACTACTGGGTTGCCGCAATTCCCTGGAACTACTTCACAGACGGATATATGGCCCACGGACGCCGTATAGTGGAGCACCGACTGAATATGGACAGCAGTCAGAAAGCCAGACTGATAAGCCTTCTGACTGACAATTTGCGACCTGAAAACGCCACCTATCGCTACAACTATGTACGCGACAATTGCGCCACACGTCCTCTTGGCATTATTGAAAAAGCCCTTGGTGACAGCATAATTCTTGGAAATACCGGCACGATGCCTGAGGGCGAAGTGTCCTTTCGCGACATAATGCGCCATTACCACAGGAACTATCCATGGTATCAGTTCGGCATAGATCTGGCTCTGGGCAGCGGCATAGATCTCCCGCTCACAAACCGTGAGAAAGCATTTGCACCAGTTGTGCTTGACCAACAGCTCACAGGCGCCACAGCCGGGGGCAGACGCCTTGTAAGCAGCACAATAACACTGAACGATGTTCCAGAAGACAACGCCATAGCGGCACCCACGCCATGGTATCTGACCCCCCTTTTCGTTTTCACGCTCTGGATGCTGCTCGTGCTTATGTTCACCATACGTGACATAAAGCGTCAACGCCCCAGCCGCTGGCTTGACACCATACTCTTCGGCGTCTACGGTGTGGCCGGATGCGTGGTGTTTTACCTTGTGACAGTGTCAAGCCACGAGGCAACATCGCCCAACTGGCTTGTTGCATGGCTCAATCCGCTATGCTTCATAGCAGCCATTGGCATATGGATAAAACGCGCGCGAAAATTGGTAATGTGGTATCAAATAGCTAACTTTGCAGTAATATTGCTCCTGAGCGCGGCATGGCCATTCATGCGGCAAAGCGGCAATCCCGCTTTCATTCCACTCATAGTGGCTGAACTTCTCAGATCCGGATGTTATATATATCTGACATTCCACAAAAAGGTACACGCAGAAATTGCACATAGATAAGTCACATAGCACAGACACTCAGGCGCCGTCACGGACCATGACAGCGCGCAACGCGTTGCTTGCCACCCTGCTTGCCTCAATGGTAAGCATTGCCGTAAGCGCACGGCAGCCGCGTCTTGTTGTGGGTATAATGATTGATGGGCTGCAACAGGAGTATATAGACCTCCTGCGTCAGCAGTTCGGTCCTGACGGCTTCAACCGTCTGCTCCGCGAGGGAGTGGTGCTTGAAAACGTTGATTACGGCACAAACCTTGACGCAGCGGCAGCTACGGCTGTAATAATGACCGGCGCCTCACCGTCTGTCAACGGAATAGCCTCATCAGCGCATTTTGACCCGCTTGCCAAACGCAACTACAGTTCACTTCATGATCCGGCCGCCGTTGGCAATTACACCACCGAAACCTACTCGCCACGGAATCTGCGCGTATCAACCATTGCCGATGAAGCGCGCATAGCAGGAGCAGGCGTCACTTATGTCTACAGTCTGGCCCCAGATGCCGAGCAGGCCATCATCATGGCCGGTCATGCCGCAAACAGCGCCGCATGGATAAACAGCGGCACCGGCAACTGGGCAACAACAACATTCTACACAGATTTCCCCACATCACTTGTAAACCGCAACCGCATCAATCCTCTTTCGGTGCGTCTTGACAACATGCAGTGGGAGCCGTCAATAGCCGGTGCAGGGGCTGATTTTCTGCCTGACCACCTTACACGCTACCCGTTCCGTTATACTTTCCCGCGCTCAGATGCGGCCCGTTATGCGGCTTTCAAGGCATCTCCGCTGGTCAATACGGAAATAGCGCAAACAGCCACAGAACTTCTCACTTCGCTGCAGCTGGGCACGCACGACGGCTCAGACATGCTCAACATTGCATTTACCCTGCAGCCATACGTATACAGCAAATCGGCCGAAAACCGTTATGAGTTGGTTGACAGCTACATCAAGCTTGATCAGGATATCGCCGGACTGCTGAAAACCATTGACACCCGTGTGGGGCGTGACAATGCCATCATCTACGTGGCCGCCACACCGCCCTCGTCCAGACGCCGGCGTGATGACGCACGCTGGAACATCCCTGTCGGGGAATTCTCCACACGCAAGGCGGCATCGCTGCTCAATCTCTATCTCATCGCCCTGCACGGTAACGGGGACTGGGTCAAGGCTGTCTCAGACAACCATTTCTATCTAAACGCCGACGCCGCCAAAGCCCATAACACCGAGATGCCGCAACTGCGTCGCGAGGTGGCCGAATTCCTCAGCCGCATGTCAGGCGTGGGACGTGCCACATCAATTGACGACATCCTTGCCGGGACTGCTACAATTGAAAACGGCGAGGCACTGCGACGCAACACCGTTGCCTCTGCGGCAGGCGATGTCAGAGTTGATCTGTTGCCCGGCTGGGAGCTTGTGGACGATTACGGAACCGCCGGGCCAAAAAGCGGAAAGATAAACGTCAATACACTGACAACCGCACCGGCCTACATCCTTGCCCCCGACATCACCCCCGAGGTGATCAGAAACGTTGTAGACGCGCGCATCCTTGCCCCGACAATAGCGGGCCGGATGCACATCCGGTCTCCCAACGGCGCATCTCTCGCCCCGTTGCGATTCACCGGCAAGTAGGACCCGGCAAGCTCCTACCGTTTTTCAAATCAACAGGAATACAAATACATAACACAAAAATAAAATGTCATTTACAGGCATACTCAGCAAAATGTTTGGCGACAAATCGAGCCGTGACCGCAAGCGTCTACAGCCAATCGTCAACAAAATCAACAGTCTGCGTCCGGAAATAGAAAAACTGTCGAACGATGAACTGCGTGCAAAGATAGATGAAGTACGCGCCGACATAGACAGTGCCGTCGCACCACATGAAAAAGCCATCGCCGAAATACGCGATAAAGTTGAAAGCGTCCCCTTTGAGGAAAGACAGCCGTTATGGGACGACATAGACAGCCATGAGAAGAAAATACTTGAGGCAATTGACGAGAAACTCCGCGCCAACCTTGAGACAGTCTTTGCCGTACTGCGCGAAACAGCGGCACGCTTCGCAAAAAATGAGACCATAGAAGTCACCGCCACACAGTTTGACCGCGAACTGGCTGCCGAAGGTCGCGATTTCGTAACCATTGACGGTGACAAAGCCTTGTGGAAAAACCACTGGATGGCCGGTGGCAGCGAAGTGACATGGGACATGGTCCACTATGACGTGCAGCTTATGGGCGGAGTGGTTCTCTATGAAGGAAAAATTGCAGAAATGGCAACCGGTGAGGGTAAGACCCTTGTCGCCACCCTGCCGGTTTTCCTGCGCTCACTGTCACGCAAGGGTGTGCATGTGGTAACCGTCAACGACTATCTTTCAAAACGTGACTCAGAGTGGATGGGCCCGCTGTATATGTTCCATGGAGCATCCGTTGACTGCATTGACAAACACCAGCCAAACACTCCTGAACGCCGCAAGGCATACAACTGCGACATCACCTTCGGCACAAACAACGAGTTCGGCTTTGACTACCTGCGTGACAACATGGCCCTTGATCCCGAAGACATGGTGCAGCGCAAACACTATTTCGCCATTGTGGATGAGGTTGACTCCGTACTCATTGATGACGCACGCACCCCTCTCATCATCTCAGGTCCGGTGCCTAAAGGCGATGACCAGTACTTCAATGACTACAAGGGCAATGTAGAGAAAGTTGTTCAGGCACAGCGACGCCTTGTGACACAGATACTCTCAGAGGCAAAGACAAAACTGGCCTCCGAGAACAAAGATGACCAGAAAGAAGGCGCTCTGCTGCTGTTCCGCGCATTCAAGGGCCTTCCCAAGAACGGAGCGCTCATAAAGTTCCTGAGTCAGGAGGGTATGAAGAACATCCTTCTCGCCACAGAAGCCAACTACCTCAAGGACGGCGCACGCGAGATGCCGGTGGTCACTGACCCCCTTTACTTTGTCATTGACGAGAAAAACCGCAGTGTTGAGCTTACCGACAAAGGCCTTGACGAACTCACCAAAGGCATAAGCGATCCTCAGTTCTTTGTGCTGCCTGACATTGCCGCCCAGCTCTCGGAACTTGAGAACATAGCTGACCCGACAGAGCGCGCGGCAAAGAAAGACACCCTCATGCAGGACTATGCCGTAAAAGCCGAGCGCGTTCACACAGTGACACAGCTCCTCAAGGCATATACAATGTTTGAAAAAGACGTGGAATATGTCATTGATGACAACAAGATAAAGATTGTTGACGAACAGACGGGCCGCATCATGGAAGGACGCCGCTACAGCGACGGCCTGCATCAGGCAATAGAAGCCAAAGAAGGTGTGAAAGTAGAGGCCGCCACACAGACATTCGCCACCATTACCCTACAGAACTACTTCCGCATGTACTACAAACTTGCCGGAATGACCGGTACTGCGGAGACAGAGGCCGGCGAGTTCTGGGACATCTACAAACTTGATGTTGTGACAATCCCCACAAACCGTCCCATTGCCCGCAAGGACATGAATGACCGCGTGTACCGCACCAAACGCGAGAAATACGCTGCAGTCATCGACGAGATTGTGCGCCTTGTGGGCGAAGGGCGCCCGGTGCTTGTCGGCACAACATCGGTTGAGATCTCCGAACTTCTCAGCCGCATGCTTGACATGCGCCACATACCCCATAACGTCCTCAACGCCAAACTGCACCAGAAAGAGGCGGAGATCGTGGCACATGCCGGACGCACCGGTATAGTCACCATTGCCACCAACATGGCCGGCCGAGGCACCGACATCAAGCTTACACCTGAAGTCAAAGCCGCAGGCGGTCTGGCAATCATCGGTACAGAACGCCACGAGAGCCGCCGTGTGGACCGTCAGCTGCGCGGACGTGCCGGACGACAGGGAGATCCCGGTTCATCAGTGTTCTACGTATCGTTCGAGGACCAGCTGATGCGCGTATATGCCTCTGACCGCATCATGAAGATCCTTGACTCACTGGGCTTCAAGGAAGGTGAGATGCTTGAGCACAAAATGATCTCCAACTCAATCGAGAAAGCTCAGAAGCGTGTTGAGGAAAACAACTTCGGCATGCGCAAGCACCTGCTTGATTATGACGATGTCATGAACAAACAGCGCACATACATATACTCGCAGCGCCAGCACGCCCTGAAAGGCGAAAGGATAGGCATAGACATATCAAACATGATCTATGACGTCATCGAAAACCTCATAGACACCTATCCCACTGCAGCCGATTTCCCCGACTTCTCGCTTGAACTGATGAAGATCCTTGCCATTGAGCCGGAGATGACAGAGAAAGAATATGGTGACATGGAAAAGGATGAGAAAGTGACACGCCTGCACGGGCTTGCCATGGAAACCCTCAACCGCAAGAGCGACCGCATCCGCGAGATCATCATGCCTGTTATCCGTGAGGCCGTTGATGCCGGCGAGACCGGAATCCGCGCTCTCCCCATCACTGACGGCAAACGCATTTTCCGCGTGCTCTTTGATCTTGAGGAAGCCGTGCGCACCGATGGACGCTCAATAGTTAAAGAATGGCAGAAACGTGTTCTGCTGCTGAATATTGACGAACTCTGGAAAGAACATCTCCGCGAACTTGATGATCTGCGCCAGTCTGTGCGCAACGCATCATATGAGCAGAAAGATCCGCTTGTAATCTACAAGGTGGAATCTTTCCATCTCTTTGAGCGCATGCTCTCCAACCTCAATAACAAAAGCACATCCATGCTCATGCGCGGACAACTCTATGTGCGTCAGGCTCCGGCCGAACAACCCGCCGATGCCTCGGCACAGCGTCCGGAAATGCAACGCGCCATGCCTCAGCCGCGCGCTCCGCAAGAATATAAGACCTCAAAAGCCACTCTCCCCAGCGAGGAAGCCGCTGCTGCCGCCCAACGCGCAGCAGCCTCAGCTCCGCAAGGTGCTCCCGCCGCTGCAACTCCTTTCAAGAACAATGGACCGCGCATCGGGCGCAACGATCCATGTCCCTGCGGCTCAGGCAAGAAATACAAGAATTGCCACGGACGCGGAATATAATGTATATCTCCAATCACTAATTCAAACATAGCAAAGATGAAAAAGACATTGATCCTGATGGCCGCAGCCGCCATCTCACTCTCAGCAGCGGCACAGTCATCCATATTCTGCAGCGATGACAACCACCGTTTCTTCGGCGTACGTGCCTCACTTGACATATCCACACCGTCAGACATAAAAGTTGATGACACCCATACAAAACTTGACGCCCTCAACCCCGGCGCAGGTTTCTCGATAGGCGCGATATACAATCTGCCGGTCATAGCCAACTTCTATGTTGAGCCCGGCGTGTCATTGTACTATCATACTTCAAAAGTGGAAAAAGATCTGCTGAAAGACAATGCCGGAGGCATCAACGACTATACCGGCGCCTCATTGCGCGAATTCGGTCTCAGCATTCCCGTGCAGTTGGGATATCACTTTGATTTCCAACCGGTCAGAGTCAATGTATTCACCGGACCGGTATTTAATATAGGCCTCAAAGGCCGCTGGCATGTCTCTGACAAGTCCGGGGATATTGACATGAACGGTTCCACAGGCGCATATGGCGAAAACGGAGGTCTGAACCGCGCGGATGTGGCCTGGCGTTTCGGTGCCGGCGTCACTCTCAGCGAGCGTTATGTGATTGCTCTCCACGGCGATGTTGCAATGACAAACGCATTGCATGATACTCCCGGAATCTCCATGCACCGCAATCAGGTTGCAATAACACTGGGATATAATTTCTGAATAAAACGGAGTTTAAGTAAACACAGAGGGAGCACCCGCACGGGTGCTCCCTCTGTGTTTACTTAAACTTTTAGACTGAGCCGGATGTTATTGTTTCATCAACTTGAATATTATGAGACACACATTTCTACTCATCTGCGCCATCACCGGCATATGCGGGGCATATGCTGACAACACCACAACTCCCGTTGGAGAAGATCCCATCCCATTCCAGATAAACGGAATAGAGTATATCGGTAAGGGTACCTATGCCCAGGTCACAGGATATACCGGCAGTGACACTCACTTAGACATCCCCAGAGATGTAAAATACGATGGCCGGACATATCTTGTCTATAACATTCAGGCCAACGCCTTCAATGGCAACCGCACCGTCACATCCATATCCATCCCATACATACATGTCATCGGTGCATCGGCTTTTGCCGGAAGTGCTGTCACTGCGATAGAACTGCCATCAACGCTGACAACAGTTGGAGAATCAGCCTTTGCCGGAAGTGATCTGCAGACACTCACTTTCCAAAAAAGTTCAAAAGCGCTCACCATAGCGCAAGACGCTTTCAATACACCGTCACTACAGACAATCATAATGCTCCGTCAAGAATTACCTACAACCAACGGTAATATTTTCAGCGAACAGACTCTTAGCAACGGTCAGTTTCTATTAGAGGAAAGTCTTCCGGAAGATGTAAAAGAAAAATACCGCACAACAGAGCCGTGGAAAACATTCTTTGAGAACAACCGTGGTACAATTACCGGGAATGCTGATATTGAGTATTCGCACTCCGATTTGTTTGATGTCTATACCACCGGTGGTCTCAGGCTTTCAACCATTGCAACAGACAACATCGGGACACTCGCACCGGGCCTTTATATTTTCAGACAAGGCGCAATGACTAAAAAAGTGCTTATACGATGATTTTTCCAGACGGGAATATCCTTGTCAGCGTGTAAGAGTAATATGATTCTCTTCCGCAATACGTCTGAGATTGATAATCGCGTAGCGCATGCGTCCAAGAGCTGTGTTTATTCCTACTCCGGTGCGTTCTGCTATCTCCTTGAATGACATGTTTCCATAGTAGCGCATCACCAGCACCTGACGCTGCTCGCGCGGAAGGGCGCGTACCATCTGGCGGATATCATCGCGTATGGCTGTGTCCACAAGGGCATCTTCAATTGTAGCGTCGCACAACTCGCGACGGTTCAGCAGGTCATAGTCACTCTCATCAGTAGAAACTGTGTTCTCTGATTTCTCCTGCCGGTAATAATCTATGATGTTGTTATGTACAATACGTATCACCCATGACACAAATTTGCCATCGGCACTGTAACGTCCTTGCTTGATTGTGGTGATGACTTTCACAAACGCATCCTGAAAGATGTCATTGGCCAGATCTGCATCCTTTATTATATGCATTATATAATTGAATATCCGGCGCTGATGTCTTTCCAGCAACACGTCAAAAGCCTGATTGTCTCCTGAAGCAAAAGCAGCAACCAATTCGTCATCGGTCTGCCTGCGGTATTCCTGCATTGTCTATGTCTATAAGTTTGGTTTAGAGTAGAACTTTTTCAATAGGCAATCAATTTTTTGGTTTAAGCGTTTTCAGGCAGAGCTATGGGATTTATTGGTTTTAACGATTGGTTGTTGTTCTGCCTTTTTCACTTACAAAGTTATATAATTTACCAATCGCCGCCAACGCACCGACAGCCTCTTTAAGATTTTTTATGACACCACACACAATATTGCCATTTTTTCTTTTTGCAAAATAATACACATAAGCGCTCCTGATGACGGCAACTTAGACTTATGCTTCCGGATAATGACACAGAAATATCCATGAATGCCTTTTCTGTTAAAAATTATCATGCATCAAGGCAATATTACGTTCAAAGCAACCGTTTTATGTATGACAAGACAAGAAGTCTCACCCCTAAAACCCAGAAATTCTGCCTATGAAGAAAATTTTTACTCAACAAACTCCGTCAATGACATCAATCCCTTCCGTAAACAGCCGGTGCAAAGAGTGCCCAAGACAACAGACCATGGCATTTCTGAAACAATTTGCCCGTGCATATTATCCCGTAAGCCGGACATCAGGCGTCATACTCAACTGAGCCGGCGTTCAATGGTGTCATAATATTCAATTTCACATCGGTATTTGCCAATAGGCCACGCACCGATGCACAAGCCACAGCAAAAGCCGGTTGACCATAATCTGTCAACCGGCTTAAAGCTTCTTAAAAAACGCAGGCTGCGCACAGCAGTATCAGGGATTTTTTGTACCTTTGACTATTGTCTTATATTCATGGATTTCAAACTACAGTCACAATACTCCGCCACAGGTGACCAGCCGCAAGCCATACGTCAACTTGCCGAGGGCGTACGTCAGGGGCGCATGGCCCAGACCCTGCTCGGCGTTACCGGCTCGGGCAAGACCTTCACCATGGCCAACGTCATAGAGCAGGTGAAAAGGCCCACACTCATTCTCAGCCACAACAAGACTCTTGCCGCACAGCTGTACAGCGAGTTCAAAGGTTTTTTCCCTGATAATTCCGTCCAGTATTTTGTCTCTTACTATGATTATTATCAACCGGAAGCCTATATCCCGTCAAGCGACAAATATATAGAAAAAGACCTCATGATCAATGAGGAGATAGACCGGCTGAGACTTGCAACTGTTTCCGCATTGCTGTCAGGACGTCGCGATGTGGTGGTGGTGTCATCGGTGTCATGTCTCTACGGTATGGGCAATCCGGAGGATTTTCATACAAACGTTGTTGACATAAAGGCAGGGCAGACCATAAAGCGCAACGAGTTTCTGAGGCGTCTGGTTGACTCGCTCTATTCACGCACGGAGGTTGATCTTGGCCGCGGGCAGTTCCGTGTAAAAGGCGATGTCGTTGACATACGCATGGCCGCCGAGGACATTGGCGTCCGTGTTGTTTTCTGGGGTGACGAGATTGAATCCATACAGACATTTCACCCCGAGGACATGACAATGTACGGCCATGAGGAACAATACCGCATATATCCGGCCAACATATTCGTCACCTCGCAATACCGGCGTAACAGCGCCATAGCACAGATCCAGCTTGATCTGGGAGCACAGGTTGACAGTTTCAACCGCGAGGGGAAAATGCTTGAGGCCCAGCGTCTCTATGAACGTACAACCTATGATGTGGAGATGCTCAAGGAAGTGGGGCACTGCTCCGGCATAGAAAACTACAGCCGCTATTTTGACGGACGCCAGCCGGGACAACGGCCGTTCTGCCTGCTGGACTATTTCCCCGATGATTTCCTCACAATTGTGGATGAAAGCCATGTGACAATGCCGCAGGTGCGCGCAATGTACGGCGGTGACCTTTCGCGCAAGACAAACCTCGTGGAATATGGCTTCCGACTCCCCGCCGCCCTTGACAACCGGCCCTTGCGACTTGAAGAATTTGAACGGCTCACCCCACAGACAATATATGTCTCTGCAACACCTGCCGACTATGAACTTGAACGGAGCGAGGGCGTGGTGGTTGAACAGCTCATACGGCCCACCGGCTTGCTTGACCCCTCAATACGCGTACTGCCGTCACTTAACCAGATTGACCGCCTGCTTGAAGAAATAACCCTGCGCATAGAACGCGGCGAGCGTACACTTGTCACCACACTGACAAAACGAATGGCCGAGGAACTCAATGACTACATGGCGCGTCTGGACATCAAAGCCGCATACATACACAGCGATGTACAGGCAATGGACCGTGTCAAGATTCTGGATGACCTGCGTGCCGGTGTCTATGATGTTCTTATAGGCGTAAACCTCCTGCGTGAGGGCCTTGACCTGCCCGAGGTTTCTCTGGTGGCCATACTCGATGCCGACAAAGAAGGATTTCTGCGTGACACACGCTCGCTGACTCAGACCGTGGGACGCGCCGCACGTCACCTGAACGGTGAGGTGATCATGTTTGCCGACACCATAACCGGCTCTATGCAGCGCACGATTGACGAGACCGAGCGTCGCCGCGCCATGCAGATAGCATACAATGAAGCCCACGGAATAACGCCAACAGCCATCATAAAGGCGCGCAATCCGATTGTGGGCATTGACAAGGAAGATACAATCGAGACCCCCAATGACGCATATCGCCGTGACCGTGAGCGTCGCATGACGGCCAAAGAGCGCCGCCGCGAGGCCGAACATGGCATAAAACCATATGCAGCCTATGACAATGCACCGGTCACTGTTGCCGCAGATCCGGTTGTGGAAATGATGAATCCATCGCAACTGCGCAAGCACATAGACCGCCTGCGGCGCGACATGCTGGCGGCAGCCAAAAATATGGACTTCATGGAAGCTGCACGCCTGCGCGATGAAGCAATAAAACTGGAAGCAAAGCTGGATAAGGAAACCCTCAGTTGATTCACGGTAAAAAAACAACATGGACGCCGCACATGACATAAAACGATATCTGCCCACATCAGTCAAGGAGATGAAAATTCTTGGCTGGGACAGCGTTGACATTGTGCTGTTCAGCGGCGATGCCTATGTTGACCACCCTTCATTCGGGGCTGCTGTCATAGGCCGCACCCTTCTTGCAGCCGGCTATCGTGTGGCCATAGTTCCCCAGCCCAACTGGCGCGATGACCTGCGTGACTTCAAGAAATTCGGCAGACCGAGATTGTTTTTCGGAGTGTCGGCCGGTGCCATGGACTCAATGGTCAATCACTATACTGCCGCCCGGCGACGCCGCAGCGATGACGCCTACACCCCCGACGGCCGCGCCGGAATGCGCCCTGACTACCCTACAATTGTATATTCAGACATTCTCAAAAATCTGTTTCCTGACGTTCCCGTTATCGCCGGCGGCATTGAGGCTTCTTTGCGGCGTGTGTCACACTATGACTACTGGCAGGACCGCCTGCGACCCTCAATCATCGCCGACTGCCGTGCTGACATGCTCATATACGGCATGGGAGAGCGGGCAATTAAAGAGATCGCCCAGCGGTTGGATGCCGGAGAGCACATTGACACCATCACCGATGTGCGCCAGACCGTCGTACGATGTCCGCTGTCAGAAATACCTGATCAGACAACCGGCGCCGATGTTGTCCTTGCGCCATGGCAGACTGTGAAAACTGACCGGGTTGCCCAGAGCCTCAACTTCAGACATGTTGAGGAAGAATCAAACTCACGCAACGGCGGCCGTACAATATGGCAGGGTCATGACAACTTCGCCGTGAAGATTAATCCGATGTACCCGGCAATGACACAGGGAGAGATTGACGAATCATTTGACCTCCCCTATACACGGCTGCCACATCCACGCTATGCCGGCAAACGCATTCCGGCCTACGAGATGATACGCCATTCCGTTAACCTGCACAGAGGATGTTTTGGCGGATGTGCGTTCTGCACCATCTCGGCGCATCAGGGAAAGTTTATCGCCTCACGGTCAAAACAGTCCATTATGCGCGAGGTAAAAGCCGTGACAGAGATGCCTGATTTCAAGGGATATATATCTGACCTTGGGGGGCCGTCGGCAAACATGTACGGTATGCATGGCAAAAAGGAGACAGCCTGCGCGGCATGCCGGCGTCCGTCATGCCTGCATCCGCAGGTATGCCCCAATCTTGACACCGACCATTCCGGACTTCTGGACATATACCACAGTGTGGATGCACTGCCTGAGGTGAAAAAATCATTTATTGGCAGCGGAGTGCGCTACGACCTGTCCATGCATGCCACCGGAGACGCCCGCGTTGACGCCGTTAACCGCCGTTACAATGAAGAACTCATAGAGCGCCATGTGTCCGGCCGACTGAAAGTTGCCCCGGAACATACCGAGGACAATGTGCTTGAGGTGATGCGCAAACCATCATTTGAGCTGTTCTACCGTTTCAAGGAAATTTTTGACCGTGTGAACCAACGCACCGGCAAACGTCAGCAGCTCATTCCGTATTTCATATCAAGCCATCCGGGATGCACCGAGGAAAACATGGCCATGCTGGCCGCCCGCACCAAAGAGCTTGACATGCATCTGGAGCAGATTCAGGATTTCACACCCACCCCAATGACGGTGGCTACAGAAATATATTACTCAAGTGTCCATCCCTACACCGGGCAGCACATCTACACCCCCGTGACAGCCGAGCAGAAACTTGCACAACGCAAATATTTCTTCTGGTATGACAAGACATACCGCGATGACATAATCGGCTCTTTGCAGCGCATGCACCGTCCCGATCTCATCCGCGCGCTCTATCCCGGCAGGCCTTATCCGAGCCATACGATAAGCCAAAAAACTATCAGACACGACAATAATAAATCAAAAACATCACATAATGAATATCAGCAAAAGTCTCACCATGACAGCCACAGCACTGCTGCTAACGGCATCAGGCGCAAACGCCGCCGCTGACGCCACAAACACGGATCCGGTCATAGATCGTCCTGACTTCAAGACTTCAACAGGAATTTTCGATGTAGACGCCCTGATGGCATGCGGACGCATCGGAGCGCCTGTCCTGTCACCAGACGGCAAATATGCTCTCTATTCGGTATCATATACCGATGTGGCCCAAAACCGATCAAATGCAGACCTGTACATCACACGCATAGACAGCCCCGCGGACACGCAGCGCATCACGCGCACGCCCAAATCTGAAAGCGGAGCCATGTTCATGGCTGACGGCAAGCAGATCGCGTTTATCTATGCCGATAACAACGGAGTGCCGCAACTGTGGATCATGAATACCGATGGCACAGACCGCCGCTGTCTGACATCGCTTGAGAAAGGTGTAAACGGATTCCTTTTTTCACCTGACGAAAAAAAAGTAATGCTCATAGGTAATGTGAAATACTCACGCGAGGCATCAGATATCTATCCGGACCTGCCCAAAGCCACCGGCCGTGTGATTGATGATCTCATGTACAAACACTGGGACGAATGGGTCACTGAGATTCCGCATCCATTCATCGGAGCATTTGACGGCAACGAGATCACCGGCCTGACTGACATAATGGCAGATGAACCTTATGAGGCACCGATGAAACCCTTTGGAGGCATCGAGTCTTTTGCATGGACAAAAGATTCAAGAGGTATTGTTTACGTGTCGCGCAAAAAGACAGGCGTTGACTATGCCGTGTCCACAAACAGTGACCTCTATCTCTACGATACCGAGAGCGGCGATACACGCAATCTCACTGAAGGGATGGCCGGTTATGACACCGCTCCGCAGTTCTCGCCCGACGGACGTTACCTGTCATGGCTCTCCATGGAACGCGACGGCTATGAGGCTGACAAGAACCGCCTGTTCATCATGGACATGCAGACGGGAGTCAAAACTGACCTGACCACAGACTGGGACTACACCATAGAGGAATTTGCATGGCGTCCGGACTCACGGGCCATCTATTTCGCCGCCTATCAGAACGGTGTGATGCCCCTGTTCCGCATTGACCTCAAGACTCGCCGGATAGATACCGTCACTGATGGCATCTATGACTGGCACACCATTGCACCCATAGGCAATGACGCGCTGCTGACCATGCGCCACAACATGACGCGTCCCGATGAAATATTCAAGGTGTCCCTTAAGAAAAAAGGCGCTGACGCTGTAGCCGTCACTGATGTGAACGGGCATATCTTCGCACAGCTCACCCCTCCCGTGGTAGAAAAACGCATGGTCCCGACCACTGACGGCAAAGAAATGCTGACTTGGATAGTATACCCACCGCACTATGACGCCGCAAAAAAATATCCTGCCATTCTCTATTGTCAGGGCGGTCCGCAGAGCGCGGTCAGCCAGTTCTGGAGCTACCGGTGGAACTTTGACCTCATGGCATCCAACGGATATATCATGATCGCTCCCAATCGCCGCGGTGTTCCCGGCTTCGGCACGGAGTGGGAGGAACAGATCTCAAAAGACTATCCCGGACAGAACATGCAGGACTATCTCAGCGCCGTTGACTATGCAAAAGCCAACATCCCGGCAATAGACCATGACAAGATAGGCTGCACAGGCGCAAGCTACGGCGGCTTTTCCACTTACTGGCTCGCCGGAAACCATGACCACCGTTTTGCCGCTTTCTTTGCCCATGCCGGCATATTCAATACTGTTGCACAATATCTTGAGACTGAGGAGATGTGGTTTGCCAACTGGGATATGGGCGGCGCCTACTGGGAGAAAGACAATGCCGCCGCACAACGCACTTTCGCTGCATCACCACACCTGTTTGTGGACAAATGGGACACTCCGATAATGGTCAGCCACGGAGAATATGATTTCCGCATACTCGCCTCACAGGGAATGGCCGCCTTCAATGCTGCCAAACTACGTGGCATACCGGCCGAGATGGTGATTTTCCCCGATGAATGCCACTGGATCCAGAAACCTCAGAACGCTGTGTTGTGGCATCGTCTCTTCAAACGCTGGTTTGACCGATGGCTCAAATGACCTATGTCCAAGACAAGTCTGAAAAAAGAGCTTGCCACGCTCAGCGACACGCAGTTGCGTGAGCTCATTCTGGATGTCTATACGGCCCGTAAAGAGGCCCGTGACTATTTTGAGTTTTTTCTTGACCCCGATGTTGAAAAACTCACGGACAAGACATGGCGTCTGATTGAGAAAGAAATGGGTAGGAGCAAACGCGGCTATCTGGCCTGCCGCTTCTCACATATCATGAAGATGCTGAAAGACTATGAAAGTTTCGGACCCGGCGCCGACAACGTTCTTTCACTCATGATACGGACTTTCACCCTGGCATTGTTCTATGAAAAGACTTATCTGTGCAAGCCCGCATTCCAGAACGGTACCGCACGCCTCTATTCACGCATAATGGATTTTGCCGAAAAACATCTGCTCTTTGACACCACATTGTCCCGCACCTCCGAATCAATCAGTCAGAACGCATCACGGATAATGCGCAACCGGCTTAAAGAAATATTAGAATCACGAACGCCCGATGTTTAGAAAACCCCTGATCCTTATCACTGCCGCCGTAGCGCTTATTCCGGTGACCGGCGCACAGACATTGTCCACCCCCGACGGAGATGTGGGCATGGGCACACATTCACACCAACATGCCAAAATGCCGGTCATCGCCCCTTCAACGGCATGGACAGTGCTGCCTCCTCTGGGATTGCGCGAACCGGCCACAATCGACACCCTTTTCGAGAACTATTCACGGCAGTCTGTGCCGGGAGAAGTCACTGATGCCTATGTCACCACAGGCAATCTCGGCGCCGAAGGAGAAAACCTGATATGGCTTGACCGGCGTCCGCGCAGCGAGTTCTTTTTCCGTGACGCATTGCGTGCATGGCTGCCTGACATAGAGACACAGAAATTCTACAACACCCGCATGCCGATGACCTTGCTGAGCTACAATGCATCCGGAGGAAAGGAAAATGCACAGGAACGTCTTAAAGGTATTTTCTCAGGCAACATAAACCGCCGCGCACAAGTGGGTGCGCTGCTTGACTACATTTATTCAAAGGGTTCATACAACAACCAGGCAGACAAAGACCTGATATGGGGCATCAATGGCTCATACATGGGTGACCGTTTTGAATTCCAGGGCATATACAACCACTACAACATGCTCAACAAGGAAAACGGCGGAATAACCAATGATGACTATATCCTTGACCCCGAGAAAGTTCAGGCAGGCATGACATCAGTTGACGCCAAGGCGATCCCGACACGCCTCAGTGCCGCCCATACACGCATTGTAGGCGGCGAACTGATGCTCAACAGCCGCTATAAAGTCGGTTACTGGCATGAGGAAGAAGTGAATGATACCACCGTACGGCGCACCTATATACCCGTATCCTCCTTTATCTGGACACTCAACTATCGTCAGGCACGCCATATCTTCACAGACAATGCTCCGGGAGAACTGACACAGTTTTTTGAGAACACCTATCTTGACCCGTCCAAAACTTATGACAAGACAACCTACTGGACTCTACAGAACACGTTCGGCATCTCATTGCTTGAAGGTTTCCATAAATATGCCAAGTTCGGGTTGTCGGCATACGTCACCCATGAGATACGGCGATATCACCAGACACCTGACACCCTTGACCGTTCAGAACTGAACCTGACGCCGCTTCCGGGTAATTACAGCAGTATTTCCCCGCGGCTTACGCAAAATCTGCTGTGGGCAGGCGCCCAGTTGACAAAACAGAAAGGCACACTGCTGACATATGAAGCAACCGCACGTTTCGGGCTGGTCGGTCCGGCTGCCGGAGATGTCCTTGCCGAAGGAAACGTAGGTTCACGATTCCGTCTGCTGGGTGACACGGTGAGTGTCCGGGCATTCGGACGTTTCAGCAATGAGCATCCTTCACCGCTGCTTAACGAATATGTATCCAACCATTTCATATGGAAAAACAATTTCGGCAAAGAACGCAGTCTGAAACTTGGCGGTATGCTCTCAATTCCACATACAGGCACCACCATAGACGCCGGTGTTGAGAACATCCAGAACCGCATCTACTTCGGCAATGACTTTGTGCCCGTGCAACACTCAGGAAGCGTACAGGTGTTCTCGGCACGGCTCAGACAGAAACTGAGAGTGGGAATACTGAACTGGGACAACACTGTAACCTACCAGACTTCTGGAAATGAAAAGGTCATATCGTTGCCCAAGCTTGCCGTTTATTCAAACCTGTACATTTTGTTCCACATAGCCACTCTGAAAGTCCAGTTTGGTCTGGATTGCGATTATTACACCAAGTATTACTCGCCCATCTATCAGCCTGCCACCATGACATTCGCAACACAGCAGACCACCAAAGTGGGCAATTATCCGTTCATGAACCTGTATGCCAACATGAAACTCAGCAAAGTACGCTTCTATGTGATGATGTCACATATAAATCAGGGAATGACCGGCAAAAACTATTTCTCGATGCCGGGGTACCCGTTGAATCCAAGACGGTTCCAGCTGGGGCTGTCTGTTGACTTTGCAAACTGATCCATGCTGACGTCCAACAAACAGCCATCAAAGACGCCGAGACCCCGCGTACCGCGGCCTGCCACGCTGATAATTGCACTGATTGTGGCAGTCGGCGCCATGTTCTTTGCAAAGAAATGCTCGCATTCCGCTGAATCGCCGTTCACGTCATCGCTCCCGGCAAAGTCAGGAGGAGATACTTTGGATATAGCCATAGAGATCTCGCCATTGTCTTATTCTCTGGCAGGTGACACTGTCTGCGGACTTGACTATGACATTCTGCGTGAAATGGCATCCATCCACAGGCGCCCCGTGAAGTTTCATCCTTTCGCTCCGATGGACTATGCTGTCAGAGGCCTTGATGAGGGCAATTTTGATCTGCTTGTTTCATCCTTGCCGTCTACAGCTGCGCTCAAGAACCGTTTCGCCCTTACGGATCAGGTGTACCTTGACCGCGAAATCCTTGTACAACAACGTGATGCCGCAAAAAAGATAACAGAGGCACATGCTCTTGCCGGTGACACGGTGTGGATAGCTGCCGGCTCACCGCTTGCCGGTCGCATCCGCAACTTAGCAGCTGAGATTGGTGATACCATACATATAATCCAGAACCATCCTTACACCTCCGAGCATCTTGTGATGCTTGTGGCCGCAGGTGAAATTCCCCGGGCAGTGGTCAACGAAGGCCTTGCACTGAGCATGGCAGCCACCGACACACGTCTTGACGTCACTACCCCTGTAAGTTTCACCCAGTTCCAGACATGGGCGTTGCGCAAGGACAACACCGCCTTGCGTGACACAATCAACGGATGGTTAAAGTCTTTCCAGGCCACAGACCGCTACAACAAACTCACACAACGCTACCTTTCAGCAGACTAACTGCGGCAAACTGTTCTCGGATACATGTCCTCTGCAAGCCGACATTGGCATACCGGCGTGGTCAAAAATTATGGATTCAGGAGCCGCCCGTACTCACCGGGGTCACTGATTATGCGCAGCGCCGCCTTGAATTCATTGCTGAGGGGGTTAATAGCCCGCATATAAGAACCGTTGTCATAAAGGTCTCTTTCAAGGAGGCCTTTCATTATTGCCTCCAGAATTGGGCGTGATGTTGCAAGCTGTTCCTCATTGAGTTTCACTTCGGCTTTCTCGCCGGCGGCAACAAGGCCGTCAACAAGGGGCGATGCGCTGAACGAGGCCGAGAAATCGTCCTCCACAGGATATTCTTTAAGCAATTCGCGCCGATGAGTGTCAAGATAATCAGTGATATAAGTGTTTATCACATTCTTGGCCATGAGGTCACGGTAGTAGGGTGTATAATAGGTTGTGTCAACCGGGACAAAGAAATCGGGCATAATGCCTCCACCACCATAGACAGTTCGTTTGTTGTTGAGTGTCTCGAATTTCTGCGACGGATCAAAATGGATGGAATCAGCACTCCATAGCTCACCGCTTTTGTAGCGCGAGAGCATATCCAGATGATACTCTTCGGTATGCCCTTTGGCATAATGTTTCTGTATACAACGCCCGCTGGGGGTATAATATCGTGCTGTTGTGAGGCGAATCATAGAGCCGTCGGGGAACGGGAATGGTCTCTGCACAAGGCCCTTGCCAAAAGTACGACGTCCCACAATCACTGCGCGGTCATGGTCCTGAAGCGCTCCGCTGACAATCTCACTGGCCGAGGCTGAATACTGGTTCACAAGCACCACAATACGGTCTATGTCCTCATTGTCGGCATTGTCGGCATAAAGGCCCTGAGGCTCCTGGTGCATGCCGCGGGTATAGACCACCGGTGAACCGAGTTTCAGAAACAGCGAGGCTACATCCTTGGCTGCGCCGAGATAGCCGCCTCCATTGTCCTCAAGATCAAGGATGAGATTACGCATTCCCTGAGCTTTCAGGCGCGCTATGGCGTCTTTCACTTCCTGACCGGTAGCCTCCGCAAATCGTGTCACACGGATATAACCCGTCTCAGGTGCGGCCATGTACACGGCATCGACACTATAAATGGGTATATCATCGCGGATAATGCGGAACTCAATCAGTTCATCGGGCGACGATGCGCGGCGTACTTTGAGATTGGCCACAGTACCCTTTGGACCTCTCAACTTTTTGTGCACATCCGGGATGGAAATGCCCTTGAATGTGAAGATAGAGTCATTCACATATATTATACGGTCACCAGGAAGCAGCCCGACTTTTTCCGACGGACCCCCGTTTATTGTCTGCACCACGCATACCGTGTCACGGACAATGGAGAACTGAACGCCTATGCCACTGAATTTACCTTCAAGCGGCTGGTTGAGTTCCTGCGTCTCTTTAGGCGTGGAATAGGCCGAATGCGGGTCAAGGGTCTTTAGCATGGCTTTTATGGCCTCGGTGACAAGGCTGTCAGAGTTCACATCCTCAACATAATAGTTTTCAATTATACCCTCGGCATAACGCAGTTTCTGGTCAGGCGTGAATGTGATGTTACGGCCGGCAAAATGATTCGCTCCATATGACATAACTGCCAAGAGCGACGCCAATATGACTGTCAGTATGTATTTCTTCATTGTCTGTTTTCTATGTGATGTGTGTCTATTCTTTCTGCAAGTCCGGAAGCATGTCCGAGACATCCATTCCATAAGCCTGCAGTTCTCTCACTGCCGACGAAGACACGCATTCCAGTTCAGGAAGCGCATACATCAGCAGCGTCTCGATGCCGGAAATCCGACGGTTCAGCATGGCCATGTTACGTTCATATTCAAAATCGGCCACGGAGCGCACCCCGCGCAGCAACACCGTTGCTCCTGCGGCCCGGGCAGCTTCTACTGTCAGATTGGTGTATACAATGACTTCCACTTTCGGTTCGCCGGCATATAGCTCCGCAATGTGCGCACGGCGATCCTCAGCACCGGCCATTGACTCAGGCTTGCCGGCATTCGCTCCTATGGCAATCACCACTCCATCCGGAAAAATATTCAGCGCACGCTCAACTATCGAGGCGTGGCCTATGGTGAAAGGGTGGAATGATCCGGCGAAAAATGCTTTTGTCATGATACGGTCAGCTTATCTGTGAATCATCTTCAATAACAAGATTGTCTATTATGAAGTTCTGGCGCTCCATTGTATTTTTTCCCATATAGAATTCCAACACGTCCGACACGCCGTCATCTTTGCGCAGATTCACCCTGTCAAGTCTCATCTCCGGTCCTATGAACGCACGGAATTCATCGGGGGTTATCTCTCCAAGTCCTTTGAATCGGGTGATCTCTGCATTCTGCTGTCCCACCCGGTCAATCGCCGCGATACGCTCATCATCGCTGTAACAATAATAGGTATCATCATCTTTGCCGGCTTTATGCTTGCCGCGTTTTGCGGTTTTACGGTTGCGGACACGGAAGAGAGGCGTCTGAAGCACATAGAGATGTCCGCGCTTTATGAGTTCGGGGAAGAACTGCAGGAAGAATGTAATCATCAGCAGTCTGATATGCATGCCGTCAACATCGGCATCGGTGGCTATGATCACTTTGTTATAGCGGAGGTCATCAATTGAATCCTCTATGTTCAGGGCTGCCTGCAGGGCATTGAATTCATCATTTTCATAAACCACCTTTTTGGTAAGACCGAATGTGTTGAGCGGCTTGCCGCGGAGTGAGAACACAGCCTGCGTGCGCACATCGCGGATCTTGGTGATGGAACCGGCTGCCGAGTCTCCCTCGGTGATGAAAATGGATGATTCCTCCTTTACATCCGGATCACCTTTTGCATCTGAGAGATGGATGGTGCAGTCAAGAAGTTTCTTGTTGTGGATGTTCACCTTCTTTGCCTTTTCACGGGCAAGTTTGGTGACGCCCGCCATAGCCTTGCGGTCACGTTCGCTCTCCTGTATTTTTTTGAGCATAACTTCGGCCGCTGCCGGCTCACGATGCAGATAGTTGTCCAGTTCACGTTTGATGAAATCACCTATGAACTTGGCCACTGTAGGGCCATCAGGCCCCATCATCTGCGAGCCGAGTTTTGTTTTGGTCTGGCTCTCGAAAATGGGCTCCTGCACTTTTATGGCAATTGCGGCGACCATGCCGTTGCGTATGTCGGAAAACTCAAAGTTCTTGCCGAAAAATTCCTTGATGGTGCGCGATGCGTTTTCTTTGAATGCGGAAAGATGTGTGCCTCCCTGAGTGGTATGCTGTCCGTTGACGAATGAATAATATTCCTCGCCATATTGATTGGCATGGGTTATGGCCACTTCTATGTCTGTGCCCGTGAGATGAATGACTGGATACAGGGCATCCTTTGTCATGTTCTCGGCAAGCAGATCAAGCAGACCGTGACGCGAGGCATAACGTTTCCCGTTGTAGAGTATTGAGAGTCCTACATTCAGGAATGTATAGTTTTTGATGAGAGGGGTGATGAATTCCTCGCGGAAACGGTAGTCGCGGAATATGGTGTTGTCAGGGGTGAAGCTGACATATGTGCCGTTAGGTTCGTCGCACGGTTCCAATCCTGTCTCAGAGACAATGGTGCCGCAGCTGAACACAACTTTTTTCATCTGCCCGTCACGCACGCTCTTTATCTCAAAGTTACTTGACAGAGCGTTTACTGCTTTTATGCCCACTCCGTTCTGTCCAACAGATTTCTTGAAGGTCTTGGTGTCGAACTTTCCTCCGGTATTCAGTTTTGAGGCAACATCAACAAGTTTTCCAAGAGGCACGCCGCGGCCATAGTCACGCACGCTTACCGTAGAGTCAGTGATGTCAACCACAATGCGGCGTCCAAAGCCCATCATGTATTCATCTATTGAGTTGTCAAGGACTTCTTTCAGCAGAACATATATACCGTCATCAGCACCTGTTCCGTCACCAAGCTTTCCGATATACATGCCCGGACGCAGACGTATATGTTCGCGCCAGTCAAGGCTTTTTATATTGTCTTCGGAATATCCTGCAAGTTGATCGGACGTGGTCTGGAATTCTGCCGTATCCTCGCTGCCGGCATCAAAAAGTGTCTGCCGGTCATGTTCTTCACTCATAGATTGGTCGCTTTATTGTGTAACATACAAATTTACAAAAAATCCTCCGTTCCGCAAAATAAACTTCTGTGTCAACGCACGGTCATCTCGCCTTGCAGAGGCTGACGCAGGGCTTCAATGACCTGATCATGCCGCAGCCCGCGACCAAACAGACTCATCATCTTGGTTATCGCGGCCTCACAGGTGATGTCATAACCTGACAACACACCGGCGGCAGAGAGGATATCGGCCGAGACATACCTGTTGGGCGAAACTGACCCGTGGAAACACTGTGTCACATTGAGGATGATGATGCCACGTGCAATGGCATCCTTAATGGCGTCTATGAACCAGTTTGCCGTGGGACAGTTTCCGGCGCCGTAAGTTCTGAGGACAATGCCTTTCAGGCCGGGAGTATAAAGAATATGGTTCAATGTCACCCGGCTGAGACCTGGAAACAGATCGACAATCGCCACTGACGGATCAAAGTCATACACAACATTGAGCTGGCTGTCAGGGGCCGGACGCATCAGAGCTTCAAGATTATATTCGATGCCGAGCCCTATACGCGCCAAAGCCGGATAATTGTTGCTCTTGAATGCATTGAAATTGTCCGCACTGCGTTTTGATGACCGGTTTCCGCGCCACAGATAGTTTTCAAAGAGGATAGCCACCTCGCGTACCATTGGCAGACCGTCGGCATCGCGGGCAGCCGCTATCTGAAGGGCTGTGATCAGGTTTTCCTCACCGTCGGTACGCACCTCGCCTATGGGCAACTGTGAGCCTGTGATGATAACGGGGCGATTGAGTCCACGGAGCATGAATGACAACGCCGAAGCTGTATAGGCCATGGTATCAGTACCATGTAGCACTACAAAGCCATCATATCTGGAATAGTTGCCGTCTATGATACGCGCCATCTGCTGCCAATGGGCGATGCTCATGTCGCTGGAGTCAATGGGCGGATGAAACTGGAAATTGTCAATTTCATAATCCAGCATTTTCACTTTTGGCACGTTTTCCATGAGATGGCTGAAGTCAAAGGGCCGCAGCGTGCGCGTGCTCTGGTCTTCAATCATCCCGATTGTGCCGCCGGTGTATATGACAAGTATACGGGGTTGTTTCATGGTGTGGACAAATTGATATTACTAAACGTCCTCTTATTTCACCTGTACGCCCGGAGCTACCGGTGCAGAAGGTCCGATCACAACGAGGCGTCCGTCGCGGTCCTCGGCGGAGAGAATCATGCCCTGCGATACAATTCCTTTGAGTTTGCGTGGCGGAAGATTGGCGATGAAGCACACCTGATGCCCCACAAGATCAGCGGGATCATAGTATTTGGCTATGCCTGAGACTATGGTGCGTTTCTCCATTCCGTCATCAATCAGGAAGCGGAGCAGTTTGTCGGCTTTGGGAACGCGCTCACACTCAAGGACGGTACCCACACGGATGTCGGCTTTCATAAATGTATCAAAGTCCACATCGGCACTCTGCGGTGCAGGCTTCCAGGCATTAATCTCGTTGTTGCGTTTTGTCTCCTGCAGGCGCGTTATCTGTGCCTGAACAGCGTCATCTTCAATCTTCTCAAACATAAACTCAGGTGCACCGAGCATCGTGCCTCCCGCAACAAGATCACGGCGTCCTATCATGCTCCATTCCAACGGTTTGTCAAGTCCCACCATTTTGCAAAGCCGTTTGCTCATGAACGGTGTGAACGGTTCAAAAGCAACTGCGATGGAACCGCATATCTGAAGTGCTGTATAAAGGATCGTGGCTACGCGCCCTATGTCTGTCTTGGCCACTTTCCATGGTTCTGTCTCTTGAAGATATCTGTTGCCGAGGCGCGCCAGATTCATGGCTTCTTTCAGCGCATCGCGGAAATGGAAAGTGTCTATGTTCTGGCTCATGGCCGTGCGGATGCGGTCCATCTCGTCAAAAACAGCGGTCTCAGCATCGGTCATGTGCACATCAGCAGGTACTTTTCCGTCAAAATACTTGTGTGTCAGCACCACGGCACGGTTCACGAAGTTACCCAATATAGCCACCAGCTCGCTGTTGTTGCGTGTCTGGAAGTCGGCCCATGTGAAATCGTTGTCCTTGGTCTCAGGGGCGTTTGCCGTAAGGACATATCTCAGCACATCCTGTTTGCCGGGGAAATCCTGCAGGTATTCATGCAGCCATACGGCCCAGTTTCGCGATGTTGATATCTTGTCTCCCTCAAGATTAAGGAATTCATTGGCCGGCACATTGTCAGGAAGCTGATAATTGTCGCCATAAGCCATCAGCATAGTCGGGAACACAATGCAATGGAACACAATATTGTCCTTGCCTATGAAATTAATAATGCGTGTCTGCGGATCTTTCCACCATTTTTCCCATGACTCGGGATATAGTTCACGCGTGTTTGAAATATATCCTATCGGGGCATCGAACCACACGTACAGCACTTTTCCGTCAGCGCCTTCCACCGGCACGGGGACACCCCAGTCCAGATCACGCGACACCGCACGCGGCTGCAGACCCAGATCAAGCCATGACTTGCACTGTCCATAGACGTTCACCTTCCATTCCTTGTGGCCGTCAAGAATCCACTTGCGCAGAGCCGGCTCCCATTTGTCAAGCGGCAGATACCAATGTTTTGTCTCACGCAGGACGGGAGTATTCCCGGTTATAGCGCTGACAGGATTTATCAGGTCGGTGGCATTGAGCGATGTGCCGCATACCTCGCACTGGTCGCCATAGGCCCGGGGGTTGTGGCAGTGCGGGCATTCGCCGACAACATAGCGGTCAGCAAGGAACTGGTTGGCTTTCTCGTCATACAGCTGCATTGAGGTCTGCTCCACAAACTCGCCCTTGTCATACAGGTGTCTGAAAAATTCTGACGCTGTCTGCGCATGCAGCTCGGTTGTGGTGCGTGAATAGACATCGAACGATATTCCAAGTTCCTCAAAAGAGTCCTTGATGATCTTATGATACCGGTCAACGATATCCTGAGGAGTTACACCTTCGGCCTTGGCCTTTATGGTGATGGGCACCCCGTGTTCGTCACTGCCGCCCACAAGAGTGACTTCCTGGCCGTTCAGGCGAAGGTATCTTGCATATATATCTGCGGGTACGTATACGCCGGCAAGATGGCCTATATGGACCGGTCCGTTGGCATAGGGAAGTGCGGTGGTGATCAGGGTGCGTTTGTAGTTGCTCATTATATTGATGGTGTTTTATTTATTTGAAGGTGAATGTGATTGTTGCCGGGGTCTCGGCATCGGGAGCGCCGGCTGAAGCCGGGCGGGTGAATGTGCGGCTTTTCAGCTCCTGAATACAGCGGCTTTTGAGTGTTTTGTTGGCGGCGGCAGGAGCAGAACCGCCCACAACTTTCACATTACCGGCTTTTCCATTTGCATCGACTGTGAATTCAATGATAATTGAGCCTGTCACAGACGATGGAATCCGACTGTAGCCGGGCCATTGCCATCCGCCGCCAAGCCGTCCTTTCTGCACTCCTGACGTAACTGAGTTGGAGTTGACGGGACCGGCAGAATCAGGCTTGCCGTCGGGTTTGCCGCTGTTGGCTTTGTCGGCGTTTCCATTGTCGGCATTGTGATGATCCTGCGACCGTTTGAACATATCAGCCACCTGTGTGCGTGCCGCCGATGTCTTTGGTGCTTCTTTTGTTGTTGCGGGACCCGGTTTCTGTGGCTGAGGCTTGTCAGTGACTTTCACCGTCGATGGCTTTGTCTGTGTTGTCTCATGTGCGGGCGTGGCCTCCTTACCGGCATCGACAAGGGCTGTGCCTGTCTGGGGAGCCGTACGGCTGTCGGCATCCACACGTTCCGGTAACTGAGCGGCAGCGGCCATGTCACCCGGAGCATCGGGAGGAAGAGGAATCTGCTCGGGCTCTATGAATTCTTCAGCAGCAAGTTCAATATATGGCTCAGGCTCCGGAGGCCACGGTTTTCCCGGTGACCAGTGCAGGTGTGCCAGCACAAGCCACAGCGCTATCAATGCCATGGCTATCAATGTGACAAACGCCGATATTGTCCGTTCTCTGTTCATTGCTGTATGGCTGTATCGTCAGGCTGCCCATTCGCGTTGCCGGTCATATTTCCCGGCACAGGCGTTGTGGCAAGTACCATTTTCAAGTCATTGGCGGCACCGAGATTCAACACTTCTATGACGCGTCCGTAGGCGGCCTCCACATCACCATACACGGCTATACCTGATTCCGGATCCTGTTCCTGCACTTTTTTCAGGAACATAACAAGAGAAGCATCATCGGCCAAAGGCATAGGCTCAGCATCGCCATATGCGCCCTGCAGACTACCATCGGCCAGTACATATACGCGGGTTATGGGCTTGAGCTGCGTCTGTTCCGCACTCTGCGGGAGGTTCACCTCCAGAGCGGTAGGGAAGATGAATGTGCTCGTCACCATGAAGAATACCAGCAGAAGGAACACAACGTCAGTCATAGACGCCATGGAGAAAGTTGCCAGCATACGTTGTTGCTTTTTCAGTGACATGAAAGTTTTTCAGTAATGGATTTATACATTATATATGATAACGTTTCCGGATCTGCGGGATGTTTCCGGACTCTTATTTCGCCGGTTCATTGAGCAAGTCCATGAAGTCCATGGTACGTGCCTCCATGTGGTTCATGGTCGCATTCAGACGGCTCACCAGATAGTTGTAGGCGAACATGGCGATAATACCCACTATAAGACCTGCGACAGTAGTCACCAGAGCCGTATAGATACCTCCGGCAAAATCGCCTATCTGAGCCGAACTTCCGCTCTGCGCTATGGCATAGAACGATTGTACCATGCCTATCACTGTACCCAGAAAACCTATCATGGGGGCAGCGGCGGCTATGGTAGCCAGCCATGTGAATCCTTTGGAGAGTGCGGCCACTTCAAGGTTGCCGGTGTTCTCAATGGTCACAAGGACATCATTCATGGGCCGGCCTATACGTGTCAGGCCTTTGGCTATAAGGCGTGAATATGGTGTGTCTGTGTTGTCGCAGAGTTTTCCGGCGCTCTCAATCTCGCCGTTGTGTATATAGTCCTTTATGCGCTTCATGAATGTGTCATCCTGACGCGATGCTTTGCCGATGACAATGGCACGTTCCACAAAAACATAGATACAGATTGCAAGCAGCAGAGCAAGGACAATCATGATCCAGCCGCCGTCAAGGCAGAGTCTCCATAGGGATATTTCGGGGCCGGCGGTCTGGGCTGTCTGAAGTAATAGCATGATGATTAGCGTATTGATTGGTTGATGTTGATTTTACAAAAGTAGTTAACCTGAGGCATTTATTGTTTCACACAAGACAGGCGCGATACCTGGCAATAGTCTCTTCGATGCCAAGATAAAGGGCATCGCATATCAGCGCATGGCCTATTGAGACCTCGTCAAGGTGAGGCAAAGTTTCGGCAAAATACCGGAGATTGGACAGATTGAGATCATGGCCTGCATTGACGCCTATGCCGGCATGGTGGGCTGCCATCGAGGCCTCCACATATGGGGCAACCGCTGCGGCAGCATCGGTTGCATAAGCATCCGCATAAGGTTTGGTATACAATTCCACTCTGTCAGCACCCGTCTTTGCGGCCAGACGCACACTTTCCACATCCGGTCGGATAAAGACAGATGACCGTATACCGGCCTCACGCAGACGGTCAACAATCTCAGTGAGAAACGAAAAATTATCTTCTACGTTCCAGCCGTCTGATGATGTGAGCGCCGAGGGAGCATCCGGCACAAGAGTAACCTGCTCGGGCCGCGCCCTGAGCACCAGATCCATGAATTCAGGGGTGGGATTGCCTTCTATGTTGAATTCAGTTGTCACAACCGCCCGCAATGCGAACACGTCATCATGGCGTATGTGACGTTGGTCGGGTCTGGGATGAATGGTTATACCCTGCACGCCATATCGCTGACAGTCCGCGGCAAATTTTGCCACATCAGGCATATTCTCACCTCTGGCATTGCGTAATGTCGCTATTTTATTGATATTTACACTTAGAGTTGTCATTCTTGCCTTACATGGTTTGCCATGTATTTATTTTGATGATAATTCTTGTCGATGCCAA
Source organism: Bacteroidales bacterium (assembly GCA_030536615.1). Taxonomy (GTDB): domain Bacteria; phylum Bacteroidota; class Bacteroidia; order Bacteroidales; family Muribaculaceae; genus CAG-873. Next base: position 46,104 of record JAUNPQ010000003.1, read on the forward strand.
AAAAAATCGTAAATTTGTACAATCAGAGTACAAAAATAGTCAGAAATAATAAAATACGGAAAAATTTTGACCTCAAATAACGATGCAGCTGCTGAAATGATGCGGTTGTTCCCTGAAAATGCAGAGAGCGGCTGCCTGACGGTGGCATGCGCGCAGGCTGATTACAGTGCCTCGTTGATTGCACGTGCCGTTGAAGACGCCGACGCACATCTGCTCAATCTGAATGTCACATCAGCGACAGGCCCGTTGCACGGCGTTGTGGTGGAACTCAGGGTTTCACACCGCGACACATCGGCTGTGGCCCGCTCACTGTCACGCCACGGCTATACCATACTCGAAGCCGACAGCGACTGTGACGGCATGCAGCCGTCGGAGCGCTACAACCCTTATGCCGCGCTGGTGCGCTATCTTGAGATCTGATGCATGACATCCATTGTCCTTTACACCAATTTATTTCGCTCTCACTGTTGAACTCATAGATGACTGACCGATCATGTTGAAAATAGCTATATACGGAAGCCGCAGACAAGCCCCATATAAAGAGAAAATCCGCGCTCTGTTGCGCCGTCTGGCCCTGAGCGATGTTTGCATTCTTATGGACCGAAAACTTTACCGCCATCTGGCCGATGATCTGGGCATGTCGTTGCCGGGAGTCTGCGAGGCCCCGGAAGCATACGCCGATATGGAGGACGTGGATATGGTGCTCAGCATAGGCGGGGACGGCACTTTTCTGCGTACAGCCGCATGGGTGGGCCGGGCAGGGACACCCGTGCTGGGAATCAACACGGGACACTTAGGTTATATGGCACCTTTGTCAATAGATGATGCTCCGGAATATGTGGACTGCATTACTGCCGGAGACTATAATGTTGAACCGCGATCACTTATAGCAGTGGAGGGAATAAAAACTCATGGGTGGCCGTACGCGCTCAATGAAGTGGTTCTTTCAAAAGATGACTCGGCCTCGATGGTCTCCGCCGTGGCGAAGATAGACGGGATTGATCTGGCAACATATAAAGCTGACGGTCTGATCATAGCCACTCCGACCGGCAGCACCGCCTACAACCTCAGTGCCGGAGGCCCGATTGTACAGCCATCGGCACCGGTGGTTGTCCTGACACCTATAGCCGCTCATTCATTAGGCATGCGTCCGCTCGTTGTAAACGGTGATTCCTGCCTGAGTGTCAGGGTAGAGGGCCGCGGACATACATTCCGCCTGACTCTGGACGGCCGCACAACCGTCGTTCCCATGGGCACTGAAATATCACTGCACAGAGCCGATTTTACGGTCAACGTAGTGCAACCGCACGGAGCCGGTTTTCCCAATGTACTTCACGACAAACTGATGTTCAATGCCTGAATATGTGGTCTCACAGACCTACCGCGATGACGTTCTGGGCATTGTACATATCTCGGTGCGCTCCAACCTGCGCAACGCGTCAGCACGATGGTCAGGAAATGTGTTGAGGCTCAATCTTCCGCCCCACACCACACTGCGCCAATACCACACCATCATGGACGAGTGGCGTCCGCGGTTGCTGGAATTACGGCCACTAACAGCACGCTACAGCCACGGGCAGTTATTCAATTTCACAGATTTCACTGTAAATATAGCACACGCGGCAGACAGACTGGCACATGTTGTGTCGGCAACGCAATCCGGTGACTGTAATTTTGTCATTACGCTAAGCGCTGAAAAAGATTTCTCGGACCCGGAAGTTGAACAGGCAATAAGTGTCCGGCTGACGGCGATAGCCCGATTCATGGCCCGTAAATATCTTCCGGAGATAGCTTCCGCTGAATTCAGGCGCATAGGAGTATATCCCTCAGCGCTGAAGATTTCACACGGAGCGCAACGCCTTGGCTATTGCTCGGCAAAAGGTGAGATAGCATTAAGCTATATGATCATGTTTCTTCCGCCACACCTCAGGCGCTACATCATATGCCATGAGGCGGCACACCTGACAGAAATGAACCATTCCGCCCGTTTTCACGCGCTGGCTGACAGGTATCTTGACGGGATGGAGAAAGATTTGGCGAAACAGCTTAAAAAATTTGCATGGCCGGTGCTCAGATAATTGCGGCAATGTCACATTACCGGCAATGATCACTGAAACAGAGGCGCATCCTCAAAATTCAGGCCACGTCTGTCTTTGTCGCTGACCACAAACGCAGTCGCCAGCTGAGGCCACTTGATTGCCAGACACGGATCATCATAGCGTATGCTGATCTCACTGTCAGGACAATACACATTGTCAACCTTATATTGGAACTGAGCCATCTCTCCGGTAACAAGGAATCCGTGCGCAAAGCCGCGCGGCACAAAAAGCTGACGGCCGTTTTCCTGACTCAGTGTTACGGCTATATGCTGCATGAATGTAGGGGACGAGCGCCGCAGATCAACAGCAACATCAAGGACTTCCCCACGGCTTACGCGCACAAGTTTGGCCTGCGATGCCTCGTCGCGCTGATAGTGCAGCCCCCGGAGCACGCCATGCCCGGACTCCGACTCATTGTCCTGAATGAATTCCACCGGTCCGACATGCTGTCTGAAAACATCGGCGCGGAATGACTCCATGAAATAGCCCCGGCTGTCACCGAAGTGCTGAGGCTCAATGATCCACACGCCATGAAGCGCGGTGGGAATGAATTTCATGCTCATCTTTTTCTTTCTTTGCCACAAATTTAATAATTTTGTGTCAAATAACAATTCAAGCTCTGAGCATTTATGAATATTGTACTATTTGACCCTGATGAGGCCCGCGGCAACCTCCTTCCGCTCACTTACACACGCCCGGTGGCAGAAATACGCATCGGAATGGAGACACTGGGACAGCGTTGGCAGGCGTTTTTGCCCGGCGAATATTCATGGGAAACAGCAACATATCTGAGAGCGAAGTATCCCCACCATGCGGCGGCGGACACTCTGAGGATAGCTGCCAACGTTGTGGCTGACGCAGCATTGGCCCATGCGGTGTCAATTCTTCAAGGCGGAGAGGCTTTGTATTGCCGGGAACGTCTTATAGCCGTGCGCGGCACGGAGGGCAAGCGCATGGAATATGACGGAGACATAATGGCCATAGATCACCTTTGGGATATCTTTATGCTCAACGATGCTGTGCTACGTGCCGATTTTGCCCGCATCACACCCAATCTTCCCCGCCGCTCTCCTTCTGAAACCGTTACGGTGATAGGTGATCCGGAGAATCTATTCATCCATGCTGATGCGGCACCGGTTGAAGGCTGCATAATAAATGTTGCACGCGGACCCGTGTTCATTGACCGAGATGCGGAAGTGATGGAGGGCGCATGTCTGCGCGGACCGATAGCTGTCGGGGCCGGATCAGTGATAAAAATGGGAGCCAAGATATATGGCGCAACCACGCTTGGTCCGGGATGCAAGATTGGCGGCGAGGTGAACAATTCAGTGATTTTCGGATTTTCAAACAAAGCACATGACGGTTTTCTTGGCAACGCTGTTGTGGGCGAATGGTGCAATATGGGTGCGGGATTTGTTGCCTCAAACCTGAAGAATGACTACAGCGAGATAAAACTGTGGAACTATCCGGCGCACCGGTTTCTGCGTACCGGTCTGCAGTTCTGCGGCGTGATAATGGGTGACCACACCAAAGCCGGCATAAATACCATGCTCAATACGGCTACCGTGCTGGGTGTAGGCGTGAACATACACGGCTCCGGATTTCCCAGACCTTTTCTGGCATCGTTTCTGGAGGGATCAACAGCCGGTTTTGCCGAGGTACCTATGGCCAAGTTCTTCCAGACTGCAAGGATTGTCATGGCACGCAGAGGCATAGAACTCACCCAGACTGATATAGACATTCTGACTGACATCCGTGAACAGGCCGAACAATACAGATAATCATGGAGTTTATTATCAGTGAGGAAATACGCAAGGCCGCTCCGGCACTCAGAGCTATGGTCATAGAAGCCGATGTGACAAATCGGCCCACCGACAACCGTCTCTGGGACATTCTCCACCACCTCTCGGAGCACGTCAGAGAGAACTATGCCATGGACCAGGTCAACAAGCGTCCGGCAATAGAGGCTACCCGCGCGACATACAAGGCCTGCGGCAAAGATCCCAACCGCTACCGTCCCAGCGCCGAGGCTCTGATGCGCCGCATGGTAAAAGGCATGGAGCTGTACAGAACTCTTTCAGTCATTGACCTTATCAATGTCCTGTCTGTGGAGACAGGACACTCCATAGGCGGTTTTGATGCCGACAGCATAGACGGGGATGTACTGACACTTGGAATAGGACGCGAAGACGAGCCATACGAGGCCATTGGCCGCGGAATACTCAACATTGCCGGCCTGCCTGTATGGCGTGATGCAACCGGAGGCATAGGCACTCCTACCTCTGACAATGAGCGCACAAAACTCACCTCCGGCACAAGCCGCCTCCTGATGATTGTCAATATGTATGGCACGGAGGTGGATGAGAGTTGCATACGCAGTCGCGCCCACGAACTGTTGACTGAATATGCAGACGCCACAAACATAAAATTCACCTTGGTAGAATAACATATACAGACATTCCATATAAAATAACCCTTACTTCTCTCAATTCATGCAGGTACTCACAATCTACTCCGGATCAATCAATGAACGGCATCTGACGCAAGCCGTAGAGGAACTGCGCGCCGGCAATATCGTGATTTATCCCACTGACACGGTATACGCTCTGGGCTGCGACGCCCTCAACCAGAGAGCGATAGAACGGCTGTGCCGCATAAAAGGGCTGAACCCTGACAAGAACCGGTTGTCAATTGTATGCGCCGATCTCAGTCAGGCTTCTGAATATGCGCGCATAGACAATACCGCCTACCGCATCATAAAGGATTATCTTCCCGGACCGTATACTTTTGTGTTGCCGGCATCAACCAGATTACCAAAGGTATTCAAGGGGAGAAAGACTGTGGGTGTGCGCGTGCCCGACAATGATATTGCCCGGGCTTTAGCCGCAGAACTGGGGAATCCCATCCTGACGTCATCTGTGGCCATTGACGATGATGAGGATATCTGTGTTGCCGAGGCAGTGGCAATGCACTATGACGGAGCCGCCTCCCTGACCATTGACGGCGGCCGATGTTCAGCCGTTCCATCGACAGTGGTGGATCTCACGGAGGCCTCCGGGCCGGAAGTGCTGCGTCAGGGAGCCGGAGAATTTATCCTATAGGCAGTTCAGACTCCGGCACGGCCACCAACCGAAACCGATGGGTGACATATGTGAATGACAGCAAGCCGAGATTCACCAACCTCACAACAGTTGCATTGGTAATTGCCGTGCTGCGGTGTATCAGCATAGGCAACACTTCCGGTGGCAACGGCGTGGCGGCATTGCGCACAGCATCCAGAATCTCCCATGCGGTTTCATCAAGGATATCATCCTGAGGACGATGATTCATCCATGCACGCACCATGAGCGGATGCGCCACAATATTCTCATCAGCCACACGGATATATGCCCTCCGGCTTCCATCGGCCTCCCGGACTCTCACCGGTCTCCGCGCGGCCTCGCTGACAGTGGCACGTATCACAATTGTAGCACCATCAGTCCTGAAAGCATCGAAAGTCAGTTTCTGGGGAGGGTCACAATACATGCTCCCCGCCTGTTCCACCACATACACGTCCTCCTCATTGCGTACGCCCGCAATGGCACCGTTATCCTTGACTCCTATCAGCAGGCATCCGCCACGGTTGTTGGCGAACGCCGAGATGGATCGTGCTATTTTGCGGGCATCGCTGATGGCATATTTGAAATCCTGAGTTTCATTCTCTCCAAGTTCTATAAGCCTTTGAATCAGATATTTGCCTCGAGAAGCTTTCAGATCTTTCATAGAAACGCTCCGTTATGACCATCCGGCGTCACGGCAATCAGTCGTGATAGTGCAGATGACCATCGTCAATATTCATGAGTGTCTGCTCAGCATAACGCTTCGCAGCCTCACGGGCGCCGGAAAGGTCCGTATAGCTCCAGTTTCCGCAATCGCGCGGCGTAGCTCCGGGTATTTCGCCGTCATATCCGGCTATCCAGGTGAACATCTCAAGGAGAAGTCCGGCTATGATGCGTGTCTCATAATGCCCCTGCACAATGAGATATGAACCGGTGCAGCATCCCATAGGACCCCAATATACAATGCGGGTACCCCACTTCTGATTGTTGCGCAGCCACGTTGCGGCAAGATGCTCAATGGTGTGAAGCACCTGCGGTGACAATGCCGGTTCACGGTTAGGCGCTGTCATGCGCACATCATAAGTGGTTATGATGTCGCCCGCGGGCGTGGTGTCGCAGCGGCTCTCATAGACACCCGGTTCAAGCACAAGATGGTTTACCGTGAAACTTGCTATCTTCTTCATATCTATAACGTCTCTCAGAGGTTCTCGAGCAATGTGCGTACGGCACTGAATGTGTGGGCCGGAGCGTCCTCCCAGAAGTTCTCATACTGGGCCATGTTGTCTTCGGCCCCGGGCGTGTCGCTGATAACGCGTATGCAGATGAACGGAACATTTTTCATGAAACATACGTGTGCAATAGCGGCGCTTTCCATATCCACAGCCACCGCATCCGGATACAGATCCAGAATATGACGCGTCACAGCTGCATCAGCGACAAAGACATCACCGGATGCCACCAGACCTCCCTTGGCCTCGGGAATATACCGGCGCACGTCCTTAGCCAATCCGCATGAAAAGCGCGGAGGGCATTCGGCAGCCTCGCCGGGGACAGTACCGGGTCCACACCATACATCGTGGTATGCGACTTCATCAGCAACCACAACATCCATTATGCCGGCAGCTCCTGTGCCACCGGCCACACCGCTGTTGATGACAACATCGGGATGGAATGTGTCAATGAGTGTGAGCGCTCCGATGGCGGCATTCACTTTTCCTATGCCACATTTGGCAATCACAACATTATGAGAACCTACTGTTCCGGTATGGAAGACCGTACCGTTTATTGTTATCTGGGCTGCTCCGGACAACAGAGGCAACAGAAGCCTCATCTCTTTGTCCATGGCAGCTATTATCGCTAGATTCATGATGCTCTTATTTTTATATTTACCGGTTCTATAGGGTTATGAGCGCGTCAGCCTCAAAATCAGACACTGCACGCGTCCCGATAACTTTGTCCCAGAGCATTGGTGAAATGCCATTGCCGGGGCGCTTGACGGTTATATTATCCTCTGTGAGTATTTCGCCGCTTTTTATGTTCCGTGCGGCCACTATGCTTTTGCGTGCAATATCTATATTCCCTCTTTCAGCCTCAGCCACAGCCTTTTTGCCATTGCCCATCGCTTTTTCTATGTGGCGCACATCATTGACAAGCTGTTTCAGCTCATCAGGTTCCAGACTCGCCTTGTGATCAGGACCGGGCAGCGATCTGTCAAGTGTGAAATGCTTCTCTATGACACAAGCGCCAAGTGCCGCTGCGGCTATGCTAACCTCTATTCCCTCGGTGTGGTCGCTATAGCCTACACCTCCGCAACCCAGTTCCCTGAGGGCATCCATAGCACGGAGGTTGACAGACTCATAAGGAGCGGGATATTGTGTTGTGCAATGCAGAAGTATGATGTTTTTGCGCGGTGTGCCATTCTCTTCAAGGACTTCAACCGCCTTGCTGACCTCGGCAAGGGTTGACATGCCTGTTGACAGGATTACTTTTGCATGGAGAGCACCTATTTTGCGCAGATAGGGCAGATTGGTTATCTCACCTGACGGTATCTTCCAGAAGTCCATGCCGATAGCCTCCAGACAGTCAATGCTGACCAAATCAAAGGGCGTGCTCATAAAGCCTATCCCCACTTCATTGCAAAGCTGTGCCAGTCCGGCATAATCAGACAGCGGCAGATGAATGGCCCGGCACATGTCAAGCTGGCTCTCGCCTTTGCCGGTGGTCTGCTGTTGATACTCTGCCTTGGGCGCTATGGATGAAATGACCAGTTCAGGCACCGCCGTCTGGAATTTTATATAGTCGGCGCCGCAGTCCTTGGCCACATGCACCATCTGCCGGGCAAGCGCAAGATCTCCGTTGTGGTTGACGCCGGCCTCGGCTATGATTATACATTTGTTTTTATCCATCTCCGTTATTATCCTCTTCAATCGGGTAATTCAAAACATACTTCGTCAAGATATCTGGCCACAACCATGTTGCGCCAAGCGGAACATACTTGCGCCGGTTCTCCGGCGGCTTCCGCAAGAATCATTGCCGGCAGATCGGCGCCGGCGTGCACGGCAGCGACAGCACCCCCGCCAAGTCGCGGATTTATCTCCATGATAAAAAGGCGTCCCGTGTCAAGATCATGTATCAGCTGTACAGTGACAGCGCCTCTGAGATTCAGCGCTTTCAACGTCCTTTCAACAAGGGCAGTAGCCTCGTCCCAGTGGATGACAGTGGTACGGACCACCTCACCGCCGGCCACAGCATCACGTGTTCTGGGGACCGCCGCGCACACCTTTCCGTTGATTAAAGACACATAGCAGTCAACGGTTATCTCCTGCCGGTGGTCAATACGCTCCTGTATCAGATAATCATCCGGATTATCAATGTGACGCAAATCATCATTACAGTCTATGGTGACAATGCCCTGCGAGGCCGATCCGTGCCGGGGTTTGGCGATGAGGGGAAATCCGATCTCCCCGCCTGTCCATGTGCGTGGCACCGGCAGGCCCGCGTTCTCGAAAAGAACGGCGCACCCTATCTTGTCAAACATCTGCGCTGCGGTTTCAGGAGTTCCGGTAGGGACAAAGACCGTTCCGGGCCATCTGCGCGCATATTCGGCGGCAACAGGGACTGACCCGTCAATAAAGGGAATTATTATATCAATGTCATGCTCACAGCACACGCGGTGCAAATCATCAAGAAGTGCGGGGTCTCCGAATTTCAGTCCCATGATGACCTCCCCTTCGCAGGCGATAGGAACATCACGGATTATTTCATAGCTGAATATCCTTGCCTCACAGCCGCGGCTCAAGGCAGCGCGCTTGAAATGGCGCGCCATGGACACGCGTTTGGCTCCTCCCCAGAAAAGTATGTTTATGTGGCGCATGTCTCTCAACGGTTATAGATATCCGCCTTATATTTTGCCAGATTCTCAGGGCGCGTGAACCAGTCAATGGTGGCTCTCAAGCCATCCTCAAGGGTGTATTTCGGACGCCACGGCGTTGTTGTGGTTATGCGTGAATTATCACCACAAAGGCGGAATACCTCGCTGTTTGCGGGGCGCAACCGTTCAGCATCAGTAACAAAATCCACATCGGCATTCATGAGCATGGCTATGGTTTTGAGGGTATCAGCCATGGATACTTCAGTACCGGTGCTTATATTGAAATCACGTCCCACAACATTCTCAAGAGGTGCCTGAGCAAGAGCAAGAAAACCGCGCACGGTATCGGCCACGTAGTTGAAGTCACGTGTTGGTGTGAGATCTCCAACCTTTATGGTGCGATGGCCGGCGGCTATCTGTGTGATTATCGTGGGGATGATTGCGCGAGCACTCTGTCTCGGTCCGTAGGTGTTGAACGGACGCGCTATGACCACGGGTAGTTCAAAGGCGTTGTAAAAACTCAACGCAATGGCGTCGGCACCGATCTTGGTGGCAGAGTACGGGCTCTGTGGCTGTCGCGGATGTGCCTCGTCAATGGGGACATAACGCGCTGTGCCATATACTTCGCTGGTGGAGGTCACTATCACGCGCTTCACGTCGCATTGCCGGGCAGCCTGACATATGTTTAGTGTACCGCGTATGTTGGTGTCCATATAACTGTCAGGGGCCACATAGCTGTAAGGAATGGCTATGAGGGCCGCCAGATGGAACACTATGTCAATTTCCCGGCATATCTCATTGCAGAACATCGGGTCACGGACATCGCCGCAGACTATCTCAAGTCCGGGGTTGGATGGGATATCCTCAAGCCATCCCCAGTTGTTGAACGAATTATATTGGGCCAGAGCACGGACAGTATGTCCCTTTGCAAGGAGCAACTGTACAAGGTGTGAGCCGATGAACCCGTCGGCTCCGGTGACAAGTGCATGCATATATTCTATAATATTAAGCTGTGTGCAAAATTACCACAAAAACGCGAGAATGCAAAATGGGCGCCATCCGGCAGGGAGAAGATAACGCGCGGAGTCTGTGCGTCAATCACCGGCTGTGTGTCAGGAACGCTATTGCCGCATCAAGGATGGTGTCACGTCCTGCCAGCATATCAGCATCAGTGATGTCCATGACATAGCCCTCGGTAGGCTCTATGCCATTTTCCGTGCACATGCCGTTCTCGTCAAGAACAGGTGCCGCTGACATCCTCACGCCCCACCCTATGGGAAGTTCAAAAGACAAGGGCATGCCTCCGCCACCACCCGTGACGGCTCCCATCACCGTCACCTGCGGACGGTTCTTCATAAATGCCACAAAGATGTTAGCCGCGCTGAATGTGGACCGGTTGGAAAGCACAACAACCGGTTTTGTCCATACACGGCGGTTTTCAGGTGGAGCGTAGTGGAAGGCATACGGTTCTGAGAAATCATCGTGTCCGGGGCCGTCCTTGTGACGGATATATCCGGCAAGCGTCCGTTCAGTTATGAAACGCCGGGCTATGGTCTCGGCATTGGTCATTGAGCCGCCGCCATTGTCACGGACATCTATAATGATGCCGTCACAGATATTAAAAGCGGTGAGAATTGCATCCAGATTGCCCTCTCCTATTCCGGAATCAAATGACGGAACCCGCATATACCCCACATTCTGCGGCAGCACGGCAAAGGTGATGTCCCCAAGCTGATTGTAGTTGAAATACAGGTAGTTCTCCTGAATGACACGTTTGTTAAAGTTCTGGGGATAGTCAGTCCACCACTCTCTATAATAATATGTGTTGAACCATGCCGACAGATTCACATGGCCGTCGCGCAGTTCTCCGACCATGCGTGAGCATACATCAAAAAGTTGCCTGGAAGTGTAACAGTTGGCGGCCTGAGGCGCATACCGGTCATGCACGTCCTGCCAGTCTATTCCTTTCTCCTCAAAGAAACAGTAGTGCTCGTCAAAAAGTCTCCACAGCTGTTCAAAGTTACCGTTTGAGTTGTTAGGGTATTCCTCGATCTCATGGCATGAGGAGAATGTGACCAGCAATAAAGCCGTTGTCAGAAATGTGATGTATTTTCTCATATATCAGTACAATGCCGGGATTATACGTGCGTCATCACTCAGCTTATGCCGGTGTGACAGTGATATCCATTCTGTAGCCACACCAAGCATAAAAGCATGGGTGATGCGGCGGGACACTATATGTGAGGCTTTTGTGGAGATTATATCCGCATGATAGCCCAGGCGTATGGATGTCCCTCCGAGCCGCAGATCAGCAGTCAGCATATTGTCCATGCGGAAGTAGTTTCCCCACCAGGCCGGACGCGCCAGTCCATGGGTGTTCCCAAGCCATATCTCATAGTAAAGCTCTCCATACTGCGGAGCGAAAAATACGCCGGTCACCGGCAGACGGCACTCATAACGTAATGCCACCGGCAGACGGCCTATGCGCATATTGTAGGCGGCATATGCGTTCGCGCCAACGGTCCACGCTCCTTTTGCCGATGCCGGATTGTTGCCGTTGCGGGCCATATAGAGCGCTCCTGCCCGTAAAGATGTGCCGGGCCCAATGCCTAAGGTAAGATTACGGCCGGCACCGATGCTGATGTTCCAGCGACGCATCATTGTCCATGCCGCCTCCAGTTCCAGATTCCACATCACTGCATTGCGCGACATGTTCTCGCCATGGTCGGCAATCAGACGTCCGGAGAGTTGCATCATCCATCTTTCAGGGCTGAATGCCATTGCCTGCATGCGCTCGTACATGAATCCCACATGCCAGCCGTTATAGTGCAGGGGCGTAAGGTAAGTGTCGGCCATATGGGCCGTTCCTCCTTCAAAGGTATATGCCGACAGCACGGGTCTGACGGTCTGCGTCTCCTGCCATCCTGAAACGGTTATGCTCTCCTGATCACCGGCACATAGGCCCGAAACGGTGACCAGAGACAGTATCGCCGTAACTAATGCCGCTCTAAATATCCTCATCTGTAAAAAGTCTTTCCTGTCCGTTAATCTCATCGCGCACCTCCTCATCACTGCGCTCCGGTAGCACCGGCTCGACCTCACGGGGCGCTTCCTCGGAAACCTCGGGAGCCTCGTCAGTCTCCGGGAGTGGATCAGGCTCGGTTTCAATGACCTCTCCAAGTGCATATGTGGTGAGACGTTTTCCTTTGGCGGTAAATCTCTTGACACCTATAAATTCAGCCGTGTGGACATCCATAGGATCCCTGAAATCATCAGGAGCGGCAAATGTCACATGAAGGACTGCCTGAGGTGTGTCAGTAAGAAGGATTATCCGCGACTTCACATTCTCACCTATGAAACGCTGTTTGCGCGCAGAGGCCTCAAAAGCAAAGCGTTTCAGGTAGGGATAGCCGTTGTCGGCATCAAAAAGCACACATGCGAACACATGGCCGGGTCGGAATTTCTCAATGCGGAGTATGTTGTCCTCATAATGGTTTGTTGCCTCGAACGTTGAGGTATAGTATTCTCCGTTGTCAAGGACAACAAGCACTTTGTCATCGCTGTTGAACTCGCCGAGGTAGCGTCCGCGTCCGTCATAGTTTATGCGCAGCACATCCGGGTCAAACCACACCTCGCGGCCACCGAGAGTGGACATGCCTTTCTCTTTGAGAGAGAAGCGGTGCACCTCATTCTTGGTGACAAGATTGCCCACAGATGCACGCCCTTTTATGGCAAGCTTGCTGAAATCAACATCAAACTGCAATGTTTTCAGCCTTTGCTTGGGGCGCAGTGTGACACGCACCACCTCAGCCTCGCCGTTTGAGTTTGCCGTGAACCATACAATCCGGCTTCCGGGCACAGGATGGTCAGGGGAATCCTGCGTCAGGTTATATTCACGGTCACGGACAACCTTGTTTATGCGGCAGCGCTTCATCAGATATGGGCCGCCGCGCCCGTTCTGGTATATGACATTATAGACAGTGCGTTCGTCATCCTTGCGGAACACGGCTATATGCAGCACATTCTTACCCACAGACAGTTTGTCTTTGACACGCACCACCTTATAGCGGCCGTCCTTATAGAACACAATGATATCGTCCATCGACGAACATGAGCTGATAACCTGCGTGTTGTCATCTTTTTTGAGCGCCGTACCAATGAAGCCCTCCTCGGCGTTGAAATAGAGTTTCTCATTTGCCTCGGCCACATTTGCTGCCTGAATCGAATCAAAGCTGCGCACAACGGTGTGACGCGGATAGGCATGACCGTACTTCTTCTTCAGACCCTCATACCAGTCAATGGTGTATTCGGTGAGGTTGGCAAGTTTGTGCTCAATGTCGGCAATGCGGCTATTGTAGTCAGCGATAAGGCGGTCAGCATCCTCGGCGTTGAACTTCAAAATGCGTTTCATGCGTATTTCGAAAAGCCTCAGTATGTCATCGCGCACCAGCTCACGCACCAGATTTTTCTTTATAGGCTCAAGACGGCTGTCAACATGCATCACGGCCTCTTCAAGGTCACGGGCCTGCTCATACTCTTTGTCCTTGTATATCCGCTCCTCTATGAAGAATTTCTCAAGCGAGGCAAACAACAGCAGCTCGCGCACTTCATCGCGCTCTATGAGCAGTTCCTCGCGGAGTATGTTGCGCGTAGTGTCAACGCTGTAGCGCAAAACATCGCTGACCCCGAGGAACACCGGTTTCCTGTCACGTATCACGCAGCAGTTAGGCGACACGCTTATCTCGCAGTCAGAGAAAGCATAGAGCGCATCAATACTTTTGTCAGACGATGTTCCGGGAAGCAGGTGCACGAGTATACGCGGGGTCTCGGCAGTAAGATCCTCAACCTTGCGTATTTTTATCTTGCCTTTCTCATACGCCTTCAGAATGGAATCTATGAGTGTTCCGGTAGTCTTTCCATAGGGAATCTCCGTGATTGCCAGCGTGCGGTTGTCAACTTTCTCAATTTTGGCACGTATCTTCAGCGCACCGCCGCGTTCACCGTCATTATACCGGCTCACGTCTATGAATCCGCCCGTGGGAAAATCCGGGTAAAGCACGAAGTCCTCACCGCGCAGATATGCCACTGCAGCATCAAGTATCTCATTGAAATTATGCGGCAATATCTTTGAGGACAGACCCACGGCTATACCCTCGGCTCCCTGGGCCAGCAACAACGGGAATTTTGCCGGCAATGTCACCGGTTCTTTCTTGCGTCCGTCATAGCTGAGGGTCCACTCCGTCACCTTGGGGTTGTAGAGGACATCGAGCGCGAAAAGCGACAGGCGCGCCTCAATGTAACGTCCCGCGGCTGCCGATGCGCCGGTAAGGATATTGCCCCAGTTTCCCTGTGTCTCCACAAGCAGTTCTTTCTGTCCCAGCTGCACAAGGGCATCGTTTATCGAGGCATCGCCATGAGGATGGTACTGCATGGTGTTGCCCACAATGTTGGCAACCTTGTTGAACCGACCGTCATCAAGAGTCTTCATTGAGTGCAGTATGCGCCGCTGCACAGGCTTGAGGCCGTCATCTATATGCGGCACGGCACGCTCCAGAATGACATACGAGGCATATTCCAGAAACCAGTTCTGATACATGCCCTGCAGGCGGTAGCGTGACACAGCACCATCTGTGGAGTACGGACGCGCTGCCGTCTCTACGGTGTCCGCATCACTTGCCGCGGTGCCGGAATCGTTGTCATCGTATATGCCCTCCGGGGTCATCTCATCGTCTATGTGATTGAATTGGTCGTCCATAACATCATGCCTTGAAAACAGTTTACAAATTTAGCAAATTTTCCGGGCTATGACAAAAGTTTCTCACTCAATCACCCATTCACTCATTTTGACCTGATACTGACACCGCCCTCTCACATCCCGTCACCCAAGTCCACGGCCACCGGCATACCAAACAAACGTGCCACATCCCCTCATGATTCAGCAAAGGGTGTGACACGCCGTAATCAGTCTCAAATAATTGAACGCGTCTCTCTCAGTGCAGGCGCTTGCTTGTGCGCACAGTGCCGTCGCTCATAACACTGCGTTCAATCACTATCTGTCCGAAGTGTGGCTCGGCTACAGCACATCCGTAAAGGTCATACAGTTCAGTCGAGACCACTGTTGCCTTGTCGGCGGCAATGTCATCGACGCCGGCAATGGCCCTGACATTGACAAATTTGCTCCATCCGGTGGCCGTGCGGTAGTCCTCGATGGCCTCCTGGGGCACAACAAGTGTGGTCGTGGCATATTGCGCGTCACTGAAAGTATCTTCAAGGATGGTGGGGGGCAAGACGCTCTCGCTCACAAATTCCACCAGACGATTGCCGCCACTATAACTTCCCGCTCCATGAAACTCTCTGCCTGATGTCAAGCCTTTCCGCTCACCGTTCTTTTTGGCTTTCAGAACAATACGTGTCAGGCCCGACAGGCCGTCAAAAGCCCTAAAACCCAGCATTACTTCTTCCGGAATGATTATCTCCTTGACCTTGTTGCTATAAAAAGACGCTGTGGAGATCGCCATACCACAATCCTCGCTGAACGCGATTTCCTCAATGTCACATCTTATATACGCCTGAGGCATTAAGAGCCCACCCCGTTTAGGAAAATACAGTCTCTTGATCGGACATGTGTCAAAAGCCCTGGAGGAAATTTCCAGATAACCATTCCTTGCAAAATTAATTTCTTCAAGCGAAAGACATCTGAAAAATGCATGCCCGTCAATTGTTCTGAGACTTTCCGGGAAACTGATTTCCTCAATATTACTAAAACTGAATGCCTCTGAATTTATTCGTTCCAGAGTATTAGGCAGTGTTATGGTCTTGATGCCGGTCTCATAAAACGCTTTCTGGCCAATCTGAGTGACTTTATACGATTTCCCGTCAATAGTCACTTCCTCAAGTACCTCTATATCATAAATTTTCTGTTCACCTGCCGGAGATAATCCTGTGCAGACAGCCGCCGTATTGTCCTTCTCATTGATAGTATATCTGCAATCACCCACCGTAACTTCGCCGACAGACCGCATCTGGGCTGAAACAGCCATCGTCATGGCCATCAAAGACATCATTGTAAATATCTTTTTCATAATCATTTCACTAAAACATTTATACTGTCACAAACTTTTTTATCCACAATCAGAATTATCGAATAAATGCCATTCGGCTTCCCATTAAAATCAAGGGAGTAGGAGTTTGAGGCCTCAGAGGTGGCATTGTTGAAGGTGTGGATGCCGGTTGCTCCAAAGCTGTCAAGGCCGCTCAGAAGCAGGATGCTGAATAGGATTTTTAGCGGTTTCATGGTTAGTGGGTTTTATTGAAAATGTGGGTCTATTATCAAGGATTTGAGGTGATGGCGTCGCTATTCCGCAAAGATAAGTGATTTAGATTCAATCTGCAACAAAAAGTGAAAATATTTTAATACTGTAAAAAAACACAATCTGATTCATATAAGGAGGTGGTAAAAAATTATTATCAAACATACTCTAAAACGAAACTGCATCGCAAATCTGATTATTGCGATGCAGCCCCTTATATTGTCTGTGCCGCCCGGCTGGCAGCGGTTTGGCTTACTGTGCCTGCTCTATTGTCACGGCACGGTCAAGAGCAACATATTTCTCGCCGAGATCTCGATGTTTTCCCGTAATCGTCCCCTCTATCTCGCCGATTTTGTGTATCTTTGCAGATATAAAAAACTAAACCCGATAGCTTGACGAGTCAGGGGCTACCGGGAATCAACACTACAAAGGTAGTGCTTTTTGTTGATTAAAACAAATCCCGGCTCAAAAAGATTACGAAGAAAGGTGAAATTCACTGAATTTCAAGCGATATTATCCACCGAGAGGCTGCAACGATACCTCACTGCCTGTGGCGGCAACACCAAAAAGACGATGACACTATATCGCCTTAACCTCAATCTGTCGCAAGAGGTTTTTACTCTGTTGAGTTGCTTTGAGGTAGCTGTCAGGAACGCCATGGACAATATTCTCGTTCAGCGGCTTGGTAATGATTGGCTGCGCGATGCAATAGAGCCAGGCGGCATATTCGATATTCCGGGTTGCCGCGACAGCGCGAACATTATCCGCAAGGCTTACCGCAGATTGCAACGCGACAACAGTTACACCCACACCAAACTCCTTGCTGAAATGGAGTTTGGTGTTTGGAAATATATGTTTGCCAATCCGCAGTATCGCGCCGTTGGGCGCAGTCTGCTCGCTATTTTCCCGAACAAACCCCGTTCCACCGCACAATGCCAGTATAACAACACTTTCATGTTCAACGAGCTTGACGGCATCAACATACTGCGCAACCGCATCGCCCACCATGAGCCGATATGTTTTGCCCTCCGGCAACCTGTAATCGGCACATCATATATCCTCAACGCATATCAAAAACTGCATACTCTCTTTATGTGGATGGGAGTTGACAGCCATTCGCTGCTCTACGGTCTCGACCACGTTCAGCAAGTCTGCAACAAAATCAACCGGCTATGAATCGCTTTATTTTAATACTTATATTCTTAATAGGTCTTTCCACTCCGGTTGTTGCTGAATTGCCTAATGGTTTTCGGATTGAATCTATTGGCAAGCCTGTCAAAGAATTTCAACTTGATTCCATAAAGTTGACCTCGCCTCTTAACTATTATCTCTCACGAGCATGGGTAAGGGTCAGCGGCAAGAACAGACATTGGGCTGATATATCGACCTCAAAATTTTTCAATGACCCCAATGCGCCTGATGAAACAGTCGATGATGATTTGCGCAATTATGTACTTAATGAGACTATCGACGCCATTGTGTGCTATCGTGATTCTGTGGCTGCACTTGTTACTCACACCGATGGAGAGGACTTGTATATGCTCAACTATTGTTGGATTGAGGATGACCGATGGGTTAACGGAGGCCAAGGAATGGCAGACAACCTGAGTGAAGCGGAAGAAAAATTATTGACAGATTTGCCATTCCATTATAAAAATCTGCCGAGAATAGCACAAATAAATAATTTACCGACCGACATATATCCTTTTGTTGATTTTCTTTCTCATGTCGATACAAACCCCGAACAGTTTATGCTCGAAATGCTTCGCTTGCATAAATTAGTCATAAACGGAGAATATCACAGGCGAAAGATTTCATGGGATATGCTTAAACGCCTCATTGCATTACCCGATTTTGCCGAGACCACCGGCACAATCTTTATGGAATTGCCTTCATGGTGTCAGCCTAAAATGGATGAATTTATGAATTCGGACACCATTAACCACAACTTGATACTACAAATTTTTCGCGAGGAACAGCCTCTCGGGTGGTGGGATAGCGGAGAATTTGAGTTTATTCGCGATTTATGGCATCTTAACCAAACGCTGCCTCAAGACAAACGTATTAAAATCATCTTGGCAGACTACCAAATACCGTATTCACTCGCTACCAATAGGAAGGATTTTCAGGAAGCGGAAGACCGCAATACCCACATGGCTACCATCATTGCGAATACTATCAACTCCAATGTTGACAAGCGGAGCAACCTATTCCTTGTCGGCTGCGCACACGCCTATAAATCCCATCAGGCAGGCTTTGCGTCTTCTGCGGCAGGACG
This sequence comes from Bacteroidales bacterium, assembly GCA_030536615.1. Taxonomy (GTDB): domain Bacteria; phylum Bacteroidota; class Bacteroidia; order Bacteroidales; family Muribaculaceae; genus CAG-873. The sequence continues at coordinate 64,760 of JAUNPQ010000003.1, forward strand.
TGATGCGGCCTTGACAGTCGGAGCACAACTAACCGCGGACCTCGGAGAAAACAACGTGTTTACAATATTTCAGCATGTTTTGCCGGGAGATAACAGTGGCAATAATAAATCGCCAATTCGCGGAGGCGTTTTTGACAAGGCATTTGAAGCAATTGGAAACCGCCCGTTAGGTTTTTGTCTTGCGGATTCACCTTTCGGCAGTGAGCCGTTTGATGGCATCTATGAGATAAAATATAATATTGCCACTGGCAGCTATTCAGACAATTTTGACGGTTATCTTTTCCTTTGTCCTATTGCTGACGAACCGAAAGCGAGACCATTGACAGAAATATTTGACGATGAATTTGTAGCAGAAATCAAACGCCGTGCGTCAGCAATGGGAACCGAAAATGTAAGGCAGATTTGGTTTGGGAAAGCCGCTCTTGAGTTAACGAAAGAATACATTATCCAAATCTTAACAACAGAGTAAATAAGCGTCTTTTCGGTCCACATACTCGCTCCATAATTTTGTGGCACCACAACCCACACGATTATGGAGCAGCTTATTTTTAGTTCTGTCGAAATTCTACCTAACGCCCGGACCTCGATAACCTTTACCGAGCCTAAGCCCGTTTTCAAGGAGGATGGCGAGAACTTTCTACTTGACAACGACCTCGCAAGGTATTTCCTCGGCGTATGCCAGAAGTTGGCTCGGTCAATCCTCACCCTGCTTTGCGGTCAAGCATTTTGCTTTCGCCGTGTCAATGATCCGTTTTATGTTATCCGGCAACAAAGGGTCAACGGATTTTTGTTTCACCCAAACAATTCTTAAAATACCAAAGGTCAATTTGCGTGACCATTGGTATATCAGGAAAATAGTAACGCGCACAAATGTCACAAGACAATATATTGTGCGCGAGCCAGATTTAGGGGAAAATGAAACTGCATCGCAAATCTGATTATTGCGATGCAGCCCCTTATATTGTCTGTGCTGCCCGGCTGGCAGCGGTTTGGCTTACTGTGCCTGCTCTATTGTCACGGCACGGTCAAGAGCAACATATTTCTCGCCGAGGTCACAGAGGTTGCCGGCGTTGATGGTTGCTGTGAGCTGTGACTCTGGAACACCGAGCTTGACAAGCTGTTTCTGCACGCCGTTCACGCGGTTGTGGCGCAGACGCGTGTTGATCTGGTCATTACCAGTGTAGTTGTCGGCCCATCCGGTGAGGATGTAGTGGTTGTTGGGGTTATCTTTCATCACTTCTGCGCATGCACCGAGAATGAGAACGTCTTTCTTGGTGAGTTTGAAGATGTTGATGGGATAGTAGATGGTTGCCAGAGGAGCGGGCTTCGGCTTCTCAACGGGACGGTTGAGGGCGTCCTGAAGCTGGTTCTCAAGGTCGGCGATACGGCCTTCGGCAGCCTCGAGGCGTGCACGCAGTGCATCGCAGTTCTCGGCGGGAGGACATACGGGAACAATGGGAGCGCTCCACTCGCGTTTTGCAAAGAGGTAAGTCACACCAAGATAAGCGGCAAGGTCATGCGAGGTGCGGTTCCATGCGTCACCTTCCTCATCCTTGTGGTTGTCTATGCCGCTATAACGTATGTCAAGTGACAACTGAACCTGTTTGCTGACGTTGTAGGTGTTGATAAGACCGGCACGGAATGTGAGGACGCGGTCTTTTGTGCGGTTCCAGCCAAGATCCTCGAAATTATCATTGCCAAGATCCTTGAACTGACGGCAGAATGTCCAGTAACCGCCACCACCGGCATAGAAGATGGCGTTGTATTTGCGCCCGGGATGATATCCGCACCACCAGTTGGTAAGATTGATAAGAGCATCGCCGACCGGACCGATCTGATTGAATTTCTGATTGTATTTGCCATTGATCTTGTCAGGACGGCAGTCTTCAGTGCGTACATCTGAGAAACCTTTGCAGACAAGGAAGTTGGCACCCAGACGAAGTCCGACAATGGGTGAGAACCATTTGCCGACATATATACCTGCGGCAGGACCGAAACGGTCCCATGTGCTGCGCTCAGAGTCACCGTGACTGAAATAGATGTTGGCGCCACCTTCAGCAGTGATGAACCAGTTGTCTTTGAAGCGGTTGAAAAGGTAACCCTGCGATGGATCCTCCACATATGTGATCTCCTGGGGTTGAGCTTCCTGGCAGAAAGCGTTGACGCCTACGAAGAGAGCACACGCCATTGTCAAAAGTGTACTTTTTTTCATAGAAATTTTATTTTTAACGTTTTGAAATTATGCTTATTTGGTGGTTGTCAGGTTGTTAGTTCGCAGAAAGGCAGTAGGAATATGCCTCACTCAGGTTATTTAGCCGCTAAGTTACTACTTTTTTCTCATATATCTTTATCTTTTTTAATTTTTTTTGTCATAAAATGCATTTCTATCTCTTTAGGGCACAATTTCGTGGCACAATGCGTGTGGCGTACATCTTCCGACTGACCGGATTCATGGGGGGGAGGTGAATGGCCCTCAAAAGCATTTGGCATTGCTCCCGCTTATTTGTATCTTTGCAAAAAATATCATATATTTTTGACAAGAATGAACAGAATTGTTATACTGGCAGCCGCAGCAGGCTGCACACTTGCCATGAACGGTAAAAAACTTCATTATCCCATTCCTCCGAAGGATACAACAGTTGACACTTATTTCGGCCACAAAGTAGCCGATCCTTATCGCCCGCTTGAGGATGACACTGCGGCAACAACTCTGAAATGGGTAGAAGCCGAGAATGCCGTGACACGCGGCTACCTGGACGCCATTCCTTTCCGCGCAGACATCCACAAACGCCTCACAGAGCTGAACAACTATGCCAAATACGGGCTGCCGGTGAAATATCCCGACGGCAAATATTATTTTTTCACCAACAACGGTCTCCAGAACCAATCCGTACTTTACCGTTCCCTGACTCCCGACGGAAGCAACGCCGAGATGGTTCTTGACCCGAACACGCTCAGCGCTGACGGAACAGTTGCCCTCAAAGGCATATGGATGAGCCCCGACGGCAAAAATCTGGGCTACACCATATCACGCAGCGGCAGTGACTGGGAAGAGATTTTTATCCTTGATCCCATCACACTTCAACTCCGTGATGATCACATCCGCTGGGCCAAGTTCACCGGCATTGCATGGGACGGTGACGGTTTCTACTACAGCGCATATGACGTCCCTGAGGCAGGCAAGGAATTCAGCAACGCCAATGAATATCATAAAATCTATTTCCATCGCCTCGGCACGCCGCAATCAGCAGACACGGTGGCTTTCGAGGACAAGAATGCCCCGCTCCACTTCCACCATGCATGGACTGATGACAAAGCCAAGGCTCTCGTAGTGTCAATCGGTGGACAGGGAAATGGAAATGCGCTGAAAATAAAGCATCTGCATCAGCCGCAGTCACAGTGGATCACAATCACTGACAGTCAGGAAGACAATATAAATGTTCTTGACATCATAGGTGACACCGTGTATATTCTCACAAGCAAGGATGCTCCCAATTACCGCATTGTGGCAGCTCCGCTGAGTGATCCACGCCCGGAAAACTGGCGCGATATAATTCCGGAAGGGAAGAGTGTTCTTGTGGGAGCAGACATCTCCGGCAACGACATCATAGTCACATACCTTGAGGATGCATCACATCATGCCTATCTGCACAGACTCTCCGACGGCAAACTGCTCCACAAGGTCAAACTGCCCTCCATAGGAAGTGTCTCATTCTCCACATCGGCAAAATCGCCCGAGGTCATGTACCGGTTCGGCTCTTTCACTGATCCCGGAGCGCTGTACACCTACAACAAAGACACCGACACTGCAACCCTGCTGCGCCACACCGACCTCAAAGGCATTGACAGCGAAGACTATATTACCGAACAAGTGTTCTACACCAGCAAAGACGGCACAAAAGTACCTATGTTCCTCACATATAAGAAAGGTCTGCAGCGCAACGGCAAGAACCCCGTATATCTCTACGGCTACGGCGGCTTCAACATCTCTCTTGAGCCATCATTCTCAGCCAACCGTATGTTCTGGCTTGAAAACGGAGGCATATATGCCCAGACAAATCTGCGCGGCGGCGGAGAATATGGCGAGGCATGGCACGTGGCCGGCACAAAAATGCAGAAACAGAATGTGTTCGATGACTTTATAGCGGCTGCCGAGCACCTTATCGCCGAGGGCTATACCACCCCTGACCTTCTCACAATTGAGGGCGGCTCAAACGGAGGCCTGCTTGTAGGCGCCGTGGTGAACCAGCGTCCCGAACTGTTCCGCGTCGCAATTCCCCGCGTGGGAGTGATGGACATGATGCGCTATCACCTCTTCACCATAGGCTGGAACTGGGCCCATGACTATGGAACATCGGCTGACTCTCCCGAAATGGCTGAGTATCTTCTGGGCTATTCCCCGCTCCACACCATCAAGAGCGGCAAGGACGTGCAATATCCGTCAATCCTGGTCACCACCGCTGATCACGATGACCGCGTTGTTCCGGCACATTCATTCAAATATGCCGCAGCTCTGCAGGCGGCCCAGACCGGTGACAACCCCAAGCTCATACGCATAGACTCCAAAGCCGGACACGGAGGCGGCAAACCTGTTGCCAAGATCATTGATGAATGGGCTGACATCTATTCATTCGTATTCAAGAATCTTGGCCTGACTCCCGGCAAATGACAGTAAGGCACATAATCTTTCCGGCAGCGGCAGCCATATTGATGGCCGTTGTGATGCAGAGCTGTTTTACCGGGGTGGAGAGCACACCACGCATCACAGAGCGTGACATCACTCGCCGCAATGTCGTTGTGTCAGCCGAGGAAAAATTCCTCTCCGATATACATCCCCAGATGCCTTCCCACTGGATGTCGGGCAAAAAGTTCTATGTGACAGACAACCGTATATCACTGATTTTCACACCCGGTGTAAACGGAGCGACACAGAACGTTCCTGATTCTCTGGCAGGAACTCTGCTGAACCTTGACAACGTGGCCTACGGCACAGGCGTGACCGGTGCCGATGAGGTCCGTCTCACATTCACAGACCACGCAGGGCGCAAGCTGGTATATCTGCCGGGCATCAGCCGCAAATCCTTTGCTGCTGACTCCGCTTTCCAGATTCCGTTCACTGTTGACATGGACATTGTCCGGAACGTAAGCCGCCGCCTTTCCGGCAACACCTATTGGCTGCTCACCCCCAGACGCTTTCATGAGGACGGCCATGAAAGCGCAGGTCTGAGGTACGTGCCGGTGACAATTATGGATGTGGTCCCGGGAAATGACGTCAACCCGCTGCGCGTCAGGTTCACCGAGAAAGATGCCGCCGATACACTCTCGGTGTTCATAACCGTCGGGTCAGGGCGCAGGGCGACACGCAATTTCAACAAGCTTTTTTCATTTGCCAACCCGCGTGACCGCTATCCTGCCATCACTGACAAGACATGGAATGACATCATGCACTCACAGATCAGCACCGGGATGACCCCTGACGAATGCCGTCTGGCCCTCGGTGCCCCGGATGAATATCTGCACATACCCACAACTGCCGGTATGGTGGAACGCTGGACCTATGGAGACGGCACCTACCTGTTCTTTGAGGACGGTGTGCTGGCCCGATTCAGGCGCTGAATCCAAGCCACACTCAAACCACAGAAAAAGCATGAAACTTGTATTTTTAGGTACCGGCACATCAACAGGCGTGCCACAGATCAGATGCCGGTGTTCAGTGTGCACCTCAGCCGATGCGCGCGACAGACGCCTGCGCGCATCAGCGCTTGTAACAACTGACTCGGACCGGAACCTGCTGATTGACTGCGGTCCCGATTTCCGGTATCAGATGCTTCGTGAGGGTTCTCCGACGCTCGACGCCCTGCTGGTAACACACAGCCATTATGACCATGTGGGTGGAATTGATGACCTGAGGCCTTATTGCGCCGACGGTCCTTTCCCGGTATATTGCCGGAAAGATGTGGCAACGGATCTCCGCAACAGAATCCCATATTGCTTTGCCGAGCATCTCTATCCGGGTGTACCCACATTCACGTTGCATGAAATAGACACCCACACGCCTTTTAAAGTGGGTCCTGATATGATAACACCACTGCCGGTAATGCATGCGCGGCTTCCGATTGTCGGATTCAGGATAAGGCAACTGGCCTATATCACAGACTGCAAGACAATGCCGGCTGAAACGCTGCTTTTGCTGAAGAATCTGGACACACTTGTCATCAATGCCCTGCGTCACGAAGAGCACATGAGTCATCTGAACTTACAACAGGCGCTGGACGTTATAAAGACAGTGAAACCCAAACGGGCATACCTCACACATCTGGCTCACCAGATGGGAATGCATGCTCAGGTTGAAGCCACTCTCCCCACCGGCGTGCACATAGCATATGACGGTATGGAGATTGAAATATAGCATCTCTTCATGGCTTGCAGGGGGCACCTGCGGTCATTAACTTGAAAAACACACAGATATGGCTAAAATTACCTACCTTGACAATTGCGGCTTCGTTGTACGCGCTGCCGATGTCATAATTGTATTTGACTATTACCGTGATCCGGCACATGCGCTTGACCACATCATCAGAAACCATCCCGAACTGCCGGTTGTTTTCTTTGTCTCAAGCAGCCGCAAAGGGCATTTCAACCCTGAGATATTCAATCTGGCCCAGGACAACAAACGGCTTTACGTGCTTGCCAACGATGTGCTGAGTCACGTAGGCGACACCGAAGTGGCTGCCGTGGGGCTTTCTGCCGGAGACCGCGTGGAAGACATAACCGGAGGTCTGACAGTTGAGGCTTTCGAGGCAAGCGAGGCCGGAATATCTTTCCTTGTCACAACATCGTGCGGATCTGTCATATTCCATGGCGGCGATCTCAGTCCGCGCCATTACGATGTCACAGACACCCGCAAGGCAGAACGGATGGCCTCACAGTTCACTATCACCGTGCGGCGCATCGCCGCTGCATACGCCGATATAAACCTTGCTTTTCTGGAGGTTGACCCGCGGCTTGGAAAAGATTTCGCCAAAGGAGCAGCCGAATTCGTGGATACCTTGCATGTGGACAATTTCATCCCCATGCATATGGAAGGCATGACCGCTCAGGCCGGTGACTTCCGCAATTACCCCGTGGATGCCGACACAGCAACCCATTTCCATTGTTTCCAGGAAGTAGGCCAGACCCTGTCCGTGAAACTTCCCGCCGTGACAGCCGGATAACACCGCCGCACATAATCACATACCACGTGTCGTTGCCACATCACTGATTTGGAGACGACACGTTTTTTCAGTACCTTTGTAATATAAAACAACACCAGAACAAAGAGAATACAAAGGATATGCCCTCCGTTTGCGAGACACACAACCAGAAATCCGGATACGGCACCCAAGGGACGGATATAACCGTGCACGGCGCACGCGTCAACAATCTCAAGAATATAGATGTCACCATTCCGCGCAACAAATTCACGGTGATCACCGGCCTGTCAGGATCAGGAAAGTCATCGTTGGCGTTTGACACACTTTATGCGGAAGGACAACGGCGCTATGTTGAAAGTCTGAGCGCCTATGCGCGTCAGTTCCTGGGCCGCATGCACAAACCCGAATGCGAATACATCAAAGGGTTGCCCCCGGCCATAGCCATAGAGCAGAAGGTCAACACGCGCAATCCCAGATCCACCGTGGGTACATCAACGGAGATATATGACTTCATGCGGCTGCTTTTTGGCCGCGTGGGGCGTACCTATTCACCCGTCAGCGGGAATGAGGTCAAGCGACATACCGTTGCCCACGTCATGGCTGACATAGAGTCATTGCCCGAGGGCACACGCATTGCCATCACAGCCCCGGTGGTGATGCCTGACAAACGCAGATTCGCAACTCAGCTGGAGGTATATGTGAAAGCAGGCTATACCAGACTTTTCCATGACGGCAGATTTGTGGACATGGCACAGATGCTTGCCGAACCTGATAAAATACCTGAAACCGCCACTGACTATGAACTGCTTGTTGACCGCCTCAGTGTCAGCACAGATACCGATGATCTGGCACGTGCCGCTGAAAGCGTGGAGGCCGCTTTTTTTGAAGGCCATGACGTGATGCATGTCCATGTCTTTGACAATTCAGGCGCTGTGAGCCGCAGAATGGAATATTCCACAGCATTTTCTGCCGACGGCATGACATTTACCGAGCCATCCGAACAGATGTTCAATTTCAACAATCCCTACGGCGCTTGTCCGCGATGCGAGGGATTTGGACGTGTGCTCGGCATTGATGAGGCTCTTGTCATTCCTGATCCCTCACGGTCTGTCTTTGACGATGCCGTCATATGCTGGCGCGGAGAGAAAATGAGCGAGTGGAAGCGCGAATTCATCCATGAGGCCTCGCCAAAAGGATTTCCCATACACCGCCCATACAATGACCTCACCGACGCCGAGAAAGACATGCTATGGCATGGCATCGGCGCATCATCCGGAATTGACGGCTTCTTCAAGTGGGTAGAGACCCAGCAGCACAAAATACAATACAGGGTTATGCTTGCCCGCTACCGCGGCAAGACTGTCTGTCCGGAGTGTCACGGACACCGGTTGCGTAAAGATGCCGATTATGTCAGGATAGGCGGCAAAAACATCGGTGAGCTTGTGCAAATGCCCGTCTCGGAACTTTCGGCATGGTTCAAGGCGCTGGAACTTTCAGACGATGATGCCCGCATAGCACAGCGCATTATGCTTGAGATAACGAGCCGGTTGCATTTTCTTGAGGAAGTGGGGCTTGGCTATCTCACCCTGAACCGGCTCAGCAATTCCCTGTCAGGTGGAGAAAGTCAACGCATAAATCTCGCCACATCATTGGGAAGCAGCCTTGTCGGTTCACTTTACATACTTGACGAACCCTCTATCGGACTGCATTCACGCGACACGCAGCGGCTGATAAAAGTGCTTCATGAACTGCGTGACATAGGCAACACTGTCGTTGTTGTTGAGCACGACGAAGAAATTATGCGGGCTGCCGACCACATCATTGATGTGGGACCCCGCGCCGGACGCCTCGGCGGTGAGATTGTTTACAGCGGCCCTATTTCCGGACTTGCATCCGTGCAAGACAGTTACACTGCGAAATATCTTGACGGACGACTTACTGTTCCGGTCCCTGCAAAGCGTCGCAAATGGCGTTCATCCATAACAGTAAAGGGAGCACGGCAACACAATCTCAAGAACATTGACGTGACCTTTCCATTGGGCGTGATGACCGTTGTGACAGGTGTCAGCGGCAGCGGCAAATCCACACTTGTGCGTGACATCCTCTGGCGCGCCATGGTACGCGAGCTTGGCGAAGCCGGCGATGCTCCGGGACGCTTTGACGGTCTGGAGGGTGACATCCACGCTGTCAAGGCAGTGGAATTCATTGATCAGAATCCCATAGGCAAGTCATCGCGCAGTAATCCTGCAACCTACCTGAAAGCCTATGACGAGATACGACGCCTGTATGCCGACCAGCAGCTTTCGCAACAGATGGGCTACACTCCGGCTTTCTTCTCGTTCAACGCCGAAGGAGGCCGTTGCGAGGAATGCAAAGGAGAGGGGACAATCACCATCGAGATGCAGTTCATGAGCGATATAACGGTGGAATGCGAGGCTTGTCACGGCCAGCGTTTCAAGCCTGAAATACTTGAGGTGAGATACTGCGGCAAAAACATAAGCGATATCCTTGACATGACCGTTGACCAGGCCATAGCTTTCTTCGCGGAGGATTCCGCAAACAAAGTGGCCGCACGTATAGTGTCGCGCCTTAATCCCCTTGCTCAGGTGGGTTTAGGATACATCAAACTCGGTCAGGCCTCATCCACTCTCTCCGGGGGTGAGAACCAGCGTGTCAAACTGGCCTATTTCCTGTCACAGGAAAAGCCTGAGCCCACATTGTTCATATTCGATGAACCCACCACCGGACTGCATTTTGAAGACATCAGCACACTGATGCGTTCATTTGACCGTCTTCTGGCCCATGGCCATACCATCATAATCATTGAGCACAATATGGACGTTGTTAAATGTGCCGACCATGTCATAGACATCGGTCCTGAAGGCGGCGATGCCGGTGGCAATATTGTGGTTGTCGGCACACCTGAACAGGTTGCAGGCTGTCCCACAAGCTATACCGGCCATTTTCTGACGTCGCGGCTTTGATGGCAACCGGTCTCCTTATGCAGCCCGTGGTTTATCGCTGTGCGGCGAAGTTGGCGCGCACCGAATCAATAAACGCTTTCATGGCCACGCTGTCACGATTGCGGACAATCTCACGCAATTCCGACAGGCGGCATATTATCTCGTCAAGTTTGTCTGCCGTGAGGGGATTGAAAAGAATTTCTGACAAAAGATAGTCATCCTCACCAAGCAGTCCGCGGGCAATGGCCAGATGGCGCTTGAATGTTGTTCCGGGAGCGGACTGGGCTTTCATGACTGCCCCGAAAGCAAGAGTCGAGGCAAATGGGATGGACAACGAATAGGCTATGGTACTGTCATGCTCACGGAATGTATATTCCTCGATGTGCAGCCCCAGACGCCGGTACAGGTCAAGGAAAAAAACACGTCCGCGTTCATCACCTTCCTTGATGACAATGGCATTCTCATCGGCAAGGTTTGATAATGACGCAAAGGTTGGACCGAACATGGGATGCGTGGACACAAAAGGGTGTCCGCATCCGGCATAGAACTCGGGCAATCCGGTCTTGACAGATGCTATATCGGAGATTATACACTCCGCAGGCAGATAAGGCAGAATGGCATTGAAAGCGTCAATCGTATATTTCACGGTTGCAGCATTGATGACAAGCTCAGGTCGGAAATCCCGCACTTGCGCCGGATCCGTGAACCGTTCAACATTGAAAGTGAAACGCAGACGCTGAGGGTCAGGATCAAGGATGGCTACCTGATGGTCAAATGAGAGGAGATCACAGAAGAAAGACCCCATCTTGCCGGCACCTAAAATAAGAATTCTCATAGTTCCTTATAATACTTAGAGATTGTTTTAAACAGTCAACATATCTGTATCAAAGGGCGCAGCCGTTACCGTCTGTTATCCCTTTCTTATGGACCTCAATCTGCTGACGTACCGATTCCTCATGAACTGATGAAAAGACACTCCGCATGAACTCAGGACTCATGCCCATCTCCTGACCGGCTCTGGCACGGCTGTTGAGTATGTCATCATAACGTCCGGTCTGAACAATGGGCATGCGATGCTCCATTTTGTAGCGACCGATATCACGGCATATGGCCATGCGTCGGTTCAGGACCTCGATCAGTTCATTGTCAAGGCGGTCAATCTCGCGGCGCATCATGCCCAGGCTCTCTGTTGTCTGCCTGACATCGCGTATTGTCAGCCCGTCAAGAATCACAGCGAGCATTTCCGGAGTCACCTGCTGGGCTGCATCGCTCCAGGCCTCGTCCGGATTGCAATGACTTTCAATAATGAGCCCTTCATATCCCATATCCATGGCCTGCTGACACAGGGGGCTGATAAGTTCACGATGACCTCCTATGTGCGACGGATCACAAAGTATGGGCAGCGACGGATAGCGCCGTGCCAGTTCAAACGGGATGTGCCACTGCGGCTGATTGCGATAGGCATGCTTGCCATAAGCAGTAAAACCGCGATGGATACCACCCAACCGTCTCACCCCGGCATTGTATATTCTTTGAAGAGCACCTATCCACAACTCAAGATCAGGATTTACCGGGTTTTTCACCAACACAGTCAGTTTTTCTGCCAGTCCGGACTCAGCAATCGCATCGGCAATCTCCTGCATGGCGAAAGGATTGGCTGATGTACGGGCGCCAATCCAGAGAATATCTATGCCTGCCTCAAGAGCGGCCTGCGCATGACCGCGGTTGGCAATCTCAGTAGCCACCCGCATGCCTGTTTCCTCATGTACACGCTTCAGCCACGGCAGTCCCACAACTCCCACACCCTCAAATCCCCCGGGTCGTGTGCGCGGTTTCCATATTCCGGCACGGAATATGTCTATGCCGGCCTCTTTCAGGCCTTTTGCCGTGGTCATAACCTGCTCAAGGCTCTCGGCACTGCACGGTCCGGCGATTATGATGGGGCGCCGGCAGCCGGTCACATCATCTATTATAGGTTTCAGATCTTTCATAAGTTTTCTTTCTTTGCCTTGTTTGCAACTGTAAAATCAAAGCTTTTTTTCAAAATTTCAGACGTCCGGTATTGATGGCTTCCGATATGCGGCGTCGGGCTTCGGAAAGCCGCTCCACAGTAGCGCATAAGGATATCCGGAAATAATTCTCTCCATTTTTTCCGAAGATAAATCCCGGAGTAACAAACACTCTGGCCTCGCGGAGTATGCTGTCAGCGAATTCCTCAGAGCCATTCACTCCGGCCGGTATGCGCCCCCAGAGGAAAAGCCCGCGCTGACTACTGTCAAAACCGCATCCAAGCGTCTTCATTATCTGTTCGGCCTCCCTGCGCCTTTCGGCATAGACACGGTTCAGGTCCTCATACCATTCATCACCTGCCGACAAAGCAACCGCAGCCGCCCGCATGGCAGGAATGAACTGGCCGGAGTCAACGTTGCTCTTAACCTTTAGAATCCACTTTATGAACTGAGGATTGGAGGCAACCATACCCATGCGCCACCCGGCCATATTGTGGCTTTTTGAAAGCGAGTTCATCTCTATAGCCACATCACTTGCCCCAGATACCTGCAATATACTCATCGGTTCATCATTCAGTATGAAACTATAAGGGTTATCGTGGGCAATGACTATACCGTGACGTCTGCCGAAATCAACAATACGACTGAACAGTTCATGCGTGGGCCGCGTGCCGGTGGGCATATGCGGATAATTTATCCACATCAGTTTCACACCTGCATGTGCCAGTTTCTCAAGTTCGTCAAAGTCAGGCATCCAGCCGTTTTCAGCCGTCAGTGAATATGGCACAACACGCGCGCCCATCAGTCTGCTCACCGATGTATAGGTGGGATAGCCCGGATCAGGCACAAGGACAGCATCGCCGGGGTTGAGAAAGGCCATTGAGACATGCAATATCCCTTCCTTTGACCCGATGAGAGGAAGGATCTCACTGTCCGGGTCAAGTGTCACACCATAGTGGCGTTCATACCAGCAGGCATATGCTTCACGCAGTTCCGGAAGCCCCGATGTGACACTGTATCCGTGCACACCCGGTTTCTGGGCCCCATCAATTAAAGCCTCTATCGCTGACAAAGGCGGCATACGGTCCGGACCTCCGATTCCAAGCGACACCACGTCTATTCCTTTGGCCTGTAGCGCCGCCACCTCCTTTATTTTCCGCTGGAGATAATACTCTTCAATCTCCGCCACTCTTGATGCGGGACGTATCTGATTCATACCGGTTATCATAACTGTATTCTCTAATAATAAAAGCACGGAGCCTTGCGGTGTGAAACAGCAGGCTCCGTGTGTTATCTGTTACAATAAGGATGTCGGCTTATTTCGCATCTGAGAGAAGGCCGGCGTAATAGGCTTGCTTGTCCTTGGCGGCATTCATGGCCTCAGTGTCGTTCTGCGTTGCATAATACTGTGCTATCCAACGATAGGCATCCACATAATTGGACAGATT
>JAUNPQ010000050.1 GCA_030536615.1 Bacteroidales bacterium
GTCCTCATCCAAAGATTTCAGGTAGTTGTTTGATGAAAGGGCATTGACAAAGGACTGCTCATAGTCTTTCAGTCTTGACGGAAGATCTATCACTATGGCCAGTATAGAACCTGTCATGACTGATATCGCGATCCCCGACACTACGGCATATACATACTTGCTATGGGGAAATGCAAAATACTCATCAAGTGAGGCAATAGTTGTTAGGACAAAGACAATAAGACCAATTAACGCGCAAACAATTATTGGTGATAAAGAACCATATCCCTTGTGCTTTTGCGTTTTTCTGTTTTTCAGCAGGCAATGGGTTTTGTCAAATTTGCATTCCGCAGGTGATGATGAATAGGGACATTCGGAAGCTGAATCATAGTCACACCTTTTGGCTTTGACGGCACTTTTCTTCTTGAAGATGGATCTGAATTTGTGTAATCCCATTTTGTTTTAGTTTTAATGACAGACGTTGCCAGAACTGGAATTGTAGCCTTATTTGATTAACACCTTTTCTCGGCCTCTTATATAAATGCCTGGAGCGGGACTATTGGAAACTTCAACTCCATTAAGGTTGTAGGTTTTCTCTTTTTCTTTTACTAAGGGATCCGCGCTAATAGCGTCCACCCCAGAGTCATTTTTTGAAAAAGTTGCGCCGCCGTTTCCGTCGTAAGTTTCTATTGTTAGGGTTGAGCCATCAAAGCTTTTAATAACGAAATTAACCGTAGACAAGCCAGTATAACTACTGTCGTATTCACGCCGGCAAATGAAGTGGAGCGTGTAACGCCCGGTTGCGGTTCCTCCAATCCAATAACCCGCAAAATCTAAAATAGTAAAATCTTGTTCAATGCTGCGTTTTGTGTAAATAAAGGATTTTTTGCAGTCGTTGAAAATTATTTGTCTTGGGAAACGGTAGCCGAGGTTTTCCCATACGCCCCAATAGTTTGAAGCGTACCATTCGCCCATCAACGCCACCTCGTCAAGACCTTATATTATCTGTGCTTTAGGCTGAAGAGCACATAGGAACACTGTAATTATTAATAATACCTTTTTCATAATTTAGAATGATTTCATTGCGCCCATGACGCGGTAAACAATAAGTATTTTTTCTTTGGGGATGTCCTGATCATCGTATGCTTTGTTGGTGGGTATGAGCCGGTAGCAATCGGGATTGTCACTGCGGCCAATGCGCTTGATGGTGCGCAGGCCGTTGGTTGTGATGATGCCATAGACATCACCATATGTCAGAAAGGAGAAGTCCTCAACGCGGCGCAGGGCTATGATGTCACCATTGCTGATCTCCGGTTCCATGGAGTTGCCTGAGACGTTGCACCAGAGTGTGGCTTTTTCGTATCCGGGCATTTTTATCAGGTATTCCGGGTTCTCGATGCCGGGCGGTATCAGCTCATCAAATCCAAGTTGAAAGTCAACGTCATAATAAGGCACGCCTTCTGTGTAGCTGATTTCAGGTGTTGGCTCATTGTCGGCATACATCTCGCCCTCTCCAGTTACAAGCCAATCTCGATTAATCTTAGGGAAGGCTCTTAGAATTTTTTCTACTATAACGGAGCGAGGGTTATTCCCCATCTTGGAAACTGCGCCATTACTCAAATTCGCACTTCTCTCAAAACCTCTTACTGTCAAATTTTCAAGCTGTATAAATGATATTATTCTATCCTTTACGGTTTCCATATTAAAATGAGTAAATTAATTTTATTAAATCCTTGAAATTTGAAATTTTATCCGGACAATTTATGTCATTTAAAGACAACAGCCACTCTTGTTTATTATTCTTAACGATATTATAATATTCGGGGTCACCATTATCTATGTTAGCAATAAGTTCATCAATTATAACCCAACAAGTTTTAACGTTCCCCGACTTTGAAAAATAAGATAGTGCTAAAAGAGAGTGCCTCATATATTCTATGAACCAATCACCGCGCTTAGCCTTAGTCAGCCACGCAATATTTGTATGCGCATATCCAAGACTCGAATAACCCCTTATTTCAAAATCACTTTTGTTAAATTGTTCTTCAAGTTTACTGAATTTAGAATCGTAGTTCTTAATATCTATAAGCACAAAAATTTGCCATCCTATTAAGACGGTAACTAAAACAGCCATAATTCCTACTAACAGACTCAGTATATCGACTTTTAAATATTCATGTAAAGTCCGACTTGCGGCGACGATTGAAACAATTATCGCCGCAATTGACAAGACTATCGAGCAGTATATTTTAAATTGCGGTTTATATCCCATGGTTCACAACTGTTAAATAGATCTAAATCTGCAATATTGATTTGTTTTTATAGATCTATATCTATTATCTTTGTCATCGAATAACAAACTAACGACGGTTACAAGAAAAGTTGTCAGACAATTTGCCCGACCTGTAAATATATCCATCCGCGAATTTATGACAATTTTTCTTTTCCGCCAAACAGATAACAAACAAAATAAACTGTATGGAAAAAGAAAAAGACAAGGTGACACGCAAAGCTCTGCGTGACATGGCGATCGGGGAGACCCGAACTTTCAATCTGCCGGATGCCGATGCCATAAACTCCGGCAAGACTCTGGCATACAGTCTGCAACACTCGCTGGGCGTAAAATTCAGCGCTGTTTCAGACTTTGCAAACAACACGCTTACAATAACCAAAAATGCAAAACCATGAATCTGACACCGAATGACGAAATTGAAATAATGTCGAAAGCCAAAGAGGACATTGTCTATATTTTCAAGGAAGTGCTGACTGCTGATGAGGCGGCGCAGTATATGGGCGTTAAGAAAAGCTATCTGTACAAACTGACTATGCGCCGGCAGATTCCCCATTATAAGCCCCGCGGCAAGATGTGCTATTTCAAGCGCGCTGAACTGGAAAAATGGCTGACAAGCTGTCCGGTGCCCACTGAGGAGGAGATTGCTGACCGCGCTGATAAATATCTGGCGGGCCGAAAGATAATAATAGTTTAATTATATATGAAGAGTTATGAATTTAATTGTAACAATCACACTGGAGGACCGGTTTTACGACCTGCTTGAGGAATTGCTTCCCGCTATCGGCGGGAGGGTGCGCCGGTCAGTAAAAAAAGAAATAGCCGCCCGGGTTGAAGAAGGAGCCGAGGTGGCCGTAAGCATAATGCAGGAGCCGCCGCAACAGCAGCCACAGACCCCGGAGCAGCCACAGGATGCTGCCGCCGAGCCGCGGAATTACAGCATGGAGGCACGTGAGATCATACACCGCACGCGTCAGCGCATAGAGGGTGAGGATTATCTGACGAACACAAAGGGCGAGGGCTATACAAAATACCATACGGCCCTCAGAGACCAGTTCCTGTTTTTCGCCGCAACACTTGGTGTGGATAAGCCGGGAAATATCAACAGTCCTGAGATGCTTGACAACTTCGCTCAGATGTGCGATGATCTGTATATAGCCGATGACGGCAAGCTGGAAACCCGAAAAGCCCCATTCTGATCATGTCCGGACAGCATGCATTACTTAGCCCGTCGGCGGCGCACAGGTGGCTGAACTGCACGGCTGCGCCGCGCCTTGAGGCCGAAGTCCCCGATGTGGACAGCGCATATGCGCAGGAGGGCACACTGGCCCACGCCTATGGGGCGCGTAAACTTAAATCTTTTCTGGGTCTTGACACGTGCGGTGAGGATGCCGAGATAGCCACTCTTGATGCCGCCTACCACACCGGAGAGATGGATGAGTATACGGACACTTACAGGGCTATTGTTCTTGAGAAGTATGCCGCCGCCAAATCAAAGACTCCGGATGCGCAGTTGCTGATTGAGACACGGCTGGACTTCACCGGGTTTATCCCAGGAGCGTTCGGGACCGCTGACTCTGTAATAATAGCCGATGACCTGATTGAGGTTATTGACTTCAAATATGGCAAGGGCGTGCGCGTTGACGCCACAGAGAACCCGCAGATGATGATTTATGCGCTCGGGGCTTATCTGCTGTTCAACTTTGAATATCGCACCGAGCGCGTGCGCATGACCATTGTTCAGCCGCGCATTGACAATCTGAGCGAATTCGAGATGTCCGTGCCGCAGCTTCTGGACTGGGCCGAGAAAGTCCTGATGCCCCGGGCGCGCAAAGCCTACGCCGGCAAGGGACCGCAGGTGCCCGGTGACTGGTGCCGGTTCTGCAAGGTGAAAAGCCACTGCAAGGGTCTGGCCACGATGTGCACGGATCTTGCCGGGAACAATCCGGACCCGGGGCTGATCAGCGCGCGGAAGATGGCCGCCGACATTCTCCCGCGGCTGTCAATGATAAAATCGTGGGTGGACGGTGTTGAGGACTACACGCTCAGACAGGCCCTTGAGGGCGTGAAATATGACGGCTTCAAACTTGTGGCCGGACGCAGTGTCCGCAAGATCTCCGATGCTGCCGCCGTGACTGACATTCTGGGCAGAAACGGCTTTGCCCCTGAACAGATCCAGAAACCCACGGAGCTGAGAGGCATCACGGACCTTGAAAAAATTGTGGGTAAGAAGCGCTTCAATGCCCTGTGCGCGGACTTCCTGATCAAGCCTCAGGGAAAACCGGCATTAGTGCCTGAAACGGACAAGCGGCCCGTTTACAATGCCGCCGCTGATGATTTTAACGATATAACCATTTAATAATTTCCAAAACAATAAAGCGATGATCACACCTAAAGTAAATGAGACCAAAATAGTTTTCGGCCCG
Source organism: Bacteroidales bacterium (assembly GCA_030536615.1). GTDB lineage: Bacteria > Bacteroidota > Bacteroidia > Bacteroidales > Muribaculaceae > CAG-873. The sequence goes on from JAUNPQ010000050.1 coordinate 4,696, forward strand.
TGCCGGCTGAGCTATACGCATGTTTTCGCCAAATACAACCCGGACGGAAACGAAGCCAATGCAAAGTATATGACCAACATACTCATTCCCAAGACTGAGACTGAGACCGTCAAGGCAATCAAAAAAGCCATTGAAGCGGCCAAGCAGGCCGGTGTTGCCGGCAAATGGGGAGGCAAAGAGCCTAAGAAAATCGACCTGTGTCTGCGTGACGGCGATGAAAAGGACGATGAGGTGTATGCCGGATGCTACTATGTCAACGCCAAAAGCACCACGCGTCCCGGCATAGTCAACCGCGACAAGACGCCCATTGTGGATAAGGAGGAAATGTACAGCGGTGTGTGGGCCGTGGCTTCGGTAACATTCTTTGCCTATGACTCCAACGGCAAACGCGGTGTGGCATGCGGACTCAACAACCTTATGAAATTCAAGGATGATGAGAAACTGGGAGGGCGGGTTTCCGCCGAACGTGATTTTGACGGGATAGATACCGGCATTGCTGATGACGATGATCTCTGCTGATATACTCCGGAATTTCTCCGGCGGCAAAGTGACCGACGCCGGAGAAATTCACACAATTAACAGACGCCAATGCGGGAATTAGGCATAGACATAGAGACATACAGCAGCAACGACCTGAAAACGTGCGGTGTATACAAGTATGTGGAGGCTCCGGACTTCACCATATTGCTGTTTGCTTACAGCGTTGATGGTGGTCCGGTGGCGTGTGTGGACTTTGCGCAGGGCGAGTCATTGCCCGATGAGATCCGCCGGGCACTGACTGATCCGGAAGTGACCAAGACAGCATTCAATGCCGCTTTTGAGCGCATCTGCATAGGACGCTATCTGGGCTGCGCAGCACCTCTGGATCCGGCGCAGTGGAAATGTACGATGGTTGCAGCGGCGCGCATGGGTCTGCCTCTGTCACTGGGCCAATGTGCCCAGGTGCTCAGACTCGCCGAGGGCAAGATGAAAGAGGGCGCCGCCCTTATCCGCTACTTCTCAATGCCCGGAAGAAACGGTCAGAGGCATATGCCCGCTGATGCTCCGGACCGCTGGGAGACTTTCAGACAGTACAACATCCGCGATGTTGAGGTTGAGCAGGCCATACTGAAAAAGGTGCGCCGGCTGCAACTCCCACCGTTTGACGAACAGCTTTATATCGCTGATCAGGAAATCAATGACCGCGGTGTGCTTATTGACCGTGTACTGGTGGACAACGCCGCGCGCTTTGATAATGAATACAAGGCCGGGCTGTTCAGGGAGGCACAGGAACTCACGGGCCTTGAGAATCCCAACAGTCCGAAACAGATTAAGGACTATCTGCAGGCAACAACGTCTCTGACCGTAACCACGCTCAACAAACAGAGCCTTGATGAACTGGAGGCCCGTCTGGTATATTACCCAAAGGCACAGCGCGTTCTGGCTTTGCGCCGTGAAATGGGCAAGACATCGAACAAAAAATACAACGCCATGCAGGCCTGTGCATGCGCTGACTCACGCATACGCGGGCTGTTACAGTTTTATGGCGCCTCACGCACAGGCCGATGGGCCGGACGTCTGGTGCAGGTGCAGAATCTGCCCCAGAATCATCTGCCGGATCTGGATTATGCCCGCAGTCTGGTCAAAGCCGGCGATGCGGAAGATTTTGAGCTGAACTATGACAATGTGACTCAGGTTCTGAGCGAACTTATCCGCACGGCTTTCATCGCCGCTCCCGGACATGTGTTCCATGTCTGTGACTTCTCGGCCATCGAAGCACGGGTAATAGCATGGCTGGCTGGCGAGAACTGGGTGCTTGATGTGTTCCGCAATGACGGTGACATATATTGCGCCAATGCCTCAAAGATGTTCGGCGTGCCCGTTGAGAAGCACGGACGCAATGCCTCTCTGCGCCAAAAGGGCAAGATCGCCACTCTGGCCCTGGGCTATGGCGGCGGCGTGGCTGCCCTGGAGGCTATGGGAGGCGCGCGGCTTGGCCTGACTGAGGGGGAGGAAAGAGAGATAGTGTACCGGTGGCGCGATGCCAACCCGAAAATAGTACGCCTGTGGGACATCCTTGAAAAGGCTGCCGTAACTGCCATCACCACCGGAAAAACGGTGATGGCTCACCGCGGCATCGCCGTGGGGCTGCGATGGGGCGTGCTCACCATCACACTGCCGTCGGGCCGCACTCTCTGCTATCCGCGGGCACGCATAGGTGTGGAATATGGTGACGGACGTCGCGGCAATCATGATGTAATAGAATATGAGGGCCTGAGCCAGACAACAAAAAACTGGGGACCAATCCGCACCTATGGCGGCAAGCTGACTGAAAACGTTGTTCAGGCCATTGCCCGTGATATATTGGGCGTCGTGATACTCCGTGCCCGCGATGCAGGAATGCATGTTGTGTTCCACATCCACGATGAGATTGTTGCCGAGGTCCCGGAGGGCACACCACTTTCTGACATCGAGGCGCTGTTCAGCCGCCCCATGGACTGGTGCGGCGATCTGCCCCTGAAAGGCGCAGCCTACGCCACTCCCTACTATCTCAAAGATTAACCATGTGCTCAGGAGCACATAAAAATAAACAGTCATTATTATATAACAACCTCTTTAGAATCATGATAACTATAAAAAAGAAAAGCAAGCCCGTAAAAGGATTTAGATCAGGCCGGGCATTCCGTCGCAAACTACGGGTTCTGGAAACTGTATATACATCTGAATGTACTGATTATTCTCCTGAATATGTCTGTTGTATACAGTCTAAAATTCACGGCCTCTGGACAATGATATGGTCAGAATCGTGCCCTGTTTCCGATGGCGATCGCCGCGCATGCATCCTGGGCCACGCCAATGAGATAATCCGTAAACTGGCCTGTCAATCGTGAAATCGGGGACAATGGAACCGATTGGGAGAATACAGCTTTGTCACGGGGACTGCATGGACTTTATGCGGACGCTGCCCGATGGCGCCTTTGATCTGGCTATTGTTGATCCACCATACTTCAGCGGACCGGAAAAACGCGGTTACTATGGGCGCAGCATCTCGACAACAAAAGTGAAAAGAGTCAATTATCACAAGTCAGACCGGTGGAGTATTCCGACGTCGGAATATTTTGACACTCTGCGGCGAGTGGCAAGACATTATATTGTCTGGGGATGCAACTACTTTGACTATGTTTTTGACCACGGCCGGATTGTGTGGGACAAATGTAACGGCGCTTCTTCATTCTCGGATTGCGAGCTTGCCGCCACTGATCTGTTCCGGTCCGTGCGTCTTTTCCCTTTCATGTGGAACGGGATGTGTCAGGGAAAGAGTATGACCGACGGGCGTACAATGCAAGGGAACAAGCGGCTCAATGAGAAGCGCATACATCCCACACAAAAACCCGTAGCCCTTTACCGGTGGCTGCTGACAAACTACGCAAAACCCGGATGGAAGATACTTGACACGCACCTCGGCAGCGGATCCAGTGCCATAGCCGCCCGTGATCTGGACTTTGAGTTCACAGGCATAGAGATTGACGAGACATACTACAACGGCGCCGTGGAGCGTCTGGAGAATTATATAGCCGCAAAGCATCCCGTTCTGGATCTGATATAACCCGCGCTTGGTGCACCGCATTATGCGCAGAAGTCAAACAGTCACGCAAAACTGTATAATAATTAAATTTCAGTAAAATAAAAGATCATCAGCAATGACAATCACAACAAAGTTCAGCATCGGCGACAGCGTGTGGGTGAAAGACCGCTATGGGTCTCATTCGTTTATCGTGGGACGCATTAGCATCTCTATAAATGGTGCGCAGACAAGTATATTCTACTCTGCCGATAGTAAGGGAGCGATTGTTTATTTCGAATCCGCCTGCTACGCCACCAAGGAGGAGCTGCTTGCGTCACTTTAACCAGACTGAGATATGGCAAAAATTGGACTCATAGACGTTGACGGGCATAATTTCCCGAACTTCGCATTGATGCGGCTCTCTGCCTATCACAAGGCTGAAGGTGATAGTGTAGAATGGGCTGACGCTATGTTTGGTGGCGGCTATGACCGCATATATAAGTCCAAAATCTTCACATTCTCGCCCGATGACAAAACTCCGTGGGGTTGTGAGGTAGTATGTGGTGGTACGGGCTATAATGTCAAGAGCCGATTACCTATTGAGGTCGAGCAATCAACGGCAATGGACTACTCGCTCTATCCGCAATATCCGTTCTCGATCCAGTTCTTTTCGCGTGGTTGCATACGGCATTGTCCGTTCTGCCTTGTTCATGACAAAGAGGGAGGCATTCACCCCGTGAAGCCTGTTGAGTTTAATCCCAACGGCAAGCATATAGAAGTCCTCGACAACAACTTCTTCGCAAATCCCGAATGGAAGCCTGCCGTTGATTATCTTCTCAAAGCGAAGCGGAAAGTCAATCTGCATGGCGTTGATGTCCGCATTATGAACGAGGAGCAAGCGTATTGGCTCAATAGGCTTCCGCTCTATAAGTCCGTGCATATCGCATGGGATTTGCCGCAGATAGACCTTAGTGACAAACTCCGTGAGGTGATCCGCTACATCAAGCCGTGGAAACTCATGTGTTATGTCCTTGTCGGCTTCAATTCCACCATGGAGCAGGATATGTATAGGATTGAGCGTTGTCGTGAGCTTGGCATCAAACCTTACGTCATGCCATATCGGGATTTCGAGAACAAGACAAAACCCTCGCAGTACGCCCGCGACTTGGCGCAGTATGTCAACAAACCAATGATATTCAAGTCATGTAGGTTTGAGGACTTCTCACCTCGCAAGGGCTTCACCTGCCGCGAGTATTTCAACGAACTTTAACCCGCGCTCCGGCGCATAGACAGAAGAATGAAAGCAAGAGTAAGCATAACAGAGAACGAGGCTTATGCCATAGACTCCGCAATATCGGAGCTTGAATCCTTAATGGAAGGTACGCTTGATGAGGATTACAAGGCCGGAACTAAGAAGATTGTAAACGCGCTCAAAAGAGTGCTTAAAAAATATCAAAACAATGCTCGCTAAACGAAAATCAGACGGCAAGGTGATTGAGGTTATAGAATGGCGTGGAAACTCTGATGTGTATTATTCTGAGCCAAACAAGACAAAATTCTATCAAGCCTCCGACCTCGACTTCGACGTGGAGGACTTGGACACAGACTTGGACAGATGTTTGTCCAAGTCCGAAGATGTGACAATTGAGGGCTGGGTAACAAGGTCATTGGATAGCAAACTGCGTTTTTATACGACCTATCCCACTACGGCAATCAACTTCTACAACCTACCGAATGATTTATTCCCGAAAGTTGAATATTTAGGTGACCCCCTCCCTGTCACCCTCACCATTAAAGCGAAGAAGAAATGAGCAAAGAACTTAAAAAGGGTATGCGAGTTATCCTCCATGCCAAACGCCACGAAGATGCCGACTTGGAAGGCAAGCATGGGTTTATTGAGGAGATATATAGCAACTATGTCTTAGTTACGCGCTCCTCCGCTCCTTATCGAGTATATTGGGATAGAAGACTAATAACACCATACGAACCGCCTGAACCCTCCGACTCCGACCTCCGCATATCGGTGGCGAAGCTGAGGGAGGTGCTGAAACAATGCGGCTATTCAGACGGCGATGTTTACCAAGTGAATTATCCACTTGACGAAATCATTGAAAAAGTAAAATCAGAGTTGTGAGCAAGACAATAGAAGAAGCTGTCTACGATGCCATTAAGCCGCTTCTTTATGAAAATGAATTTGTGGCAGACAAGAATAACCCACATTTTTTAGATAGGTGGTATGAGCAAAGCAAAGCTGCCGAATGGGGAGCCAACTTCGCCCTCTCCCACCAATGGCGCAGCGTGGAGGACGAGCTGCCGGAAAAGAATGGATTTTATGTAGTCCTATCACATGGAGAATTGAGAACAGCCTATTGGTGGTACGATGGATGGTGCAATACCGAACCGGCAGGAGATTGGGATTACAACCCGATTAAAGCGGTTTATGGCGTGACCCACTTTATGCCTATCCCCTCACTCAACCCCGAACAGCAATGAACAAACAACTTTGCGATAGGTGTATATATTGCTCCCACGCACCGAACCTTTTTCAGCCTTATTGGTGGTGCACCTTTTTTGGAAAAGAGATTAGGACAATCATAGACAAATGTAAACAAGTAACTAAAGAGCGATATGATAAAATCCCTCAGCACCGACTTTGAATATTACATAATCAAGAGTAAGAAGAATTGAGAATAAGACTATGGAAAAACTCAGATATGACTTTACTCTGGATATAGCCACCGCGCACAGCCGCCTGTCCAAAAAGTGGAAAAACAAGGCGTGGAAATGGAGCGCGATTCTGAACCGATGCGCCGACACCAGACGCACCGGGGAAAGCATGTGCGAGTATCTGAAAATGAGCCGCGAGGAGCAGAGTGACATCAAGGACGTGGGCGGCTTTGTCGGCGGTTACTTGTCCGGGGGCACGCGCAAGACCTCCTCTGTGCTCTACCGCACAATCGTCACCCTTGACATTGACTATGGCACGCCGGATGTGTGGGATGACTTCACCTTGTCATTTGACTGTGCCGCGGCCATATACTCCACCCACAAACACACAAAAGAGAAACCGCGCCTGCGCCTGCTGCTGCCGGCAAACAGGCCGATGACCCCCGCCGAGTATGAGCCGGTGGCCCGTTACTGGACTGACAAAATAGGCATTGACCTTTTTGATCACACAACCTATCAGCTGCCGCGGCTGTTCTATTGGCCATCAACAAGCCGTGACGGGGATTTTGTGTTTGAATATCAGGATGGCCCGGCTTTTGACGTTGACGCCGTGCTGAGGACCTACCGCGATCCCCAGGACGCCAGCCAGTGGCCCACAGGCAGCCGCGAGGCTCAGGCCGTGGCACATGAAATGCGCCGGGCCGGTGATCCGCTGGAGAAACCCGGGCTTATCGGCGCTTTCTGCCGTGCCTACACCATTGAGCAGGCCATTGAGCAGTTCCTGGCCGATGTGTATGCGAAAACCGCTCAGGAGGGCCGCTACACCTATCGCGCGGGCAGCGTAGCCGCCGGGGTGGTGTGCTATGATCACAAGTTTGCCTATTCACACCACGAGACCGACCCTGCCGGCGGACAGCTCTGCAATGCCTTTGACCTTGTGCGCATAGGCCTTTTCGGCATTCAGGACGAGGGTACGCGCATAACGGATATAACCAAGCGCCCCTCATATCTGAGAATGCAGGACTTCGCCGCCGCCGATGTGACCGTGCGCCTGCTCATGGCCAGGGAAAAGATAGCGGAGGCTGACACGGACTTTGCCGGCATCGCCGGGCAGACACCCGATGCCTCCGCTGATGCTGCCGCTGATGAGGGAGAAAACACTGACTGGATGGCCTCGCTTGACTATGACCGGCGGGGCACCATCCGGAGTACCATAAACAACATTGCCCTGATAATTGAGAATGATCCGCGCCTGAAAGGGCATCTGTATCTGGATCTGCTGCGCGGAAGCATCTGTGTGGACGGCGGACTGCCGTGGGACACTGCGGCAACCATCTGGGGCAACCGCGATGACGCCAATCTGCGCGGATACCTTGAGAATGTATATGGCATAAGCGGCAAAGACAGAATCCGGGACGCCCTTGACATGGTCCTCACCCGCCATCAGCGCCACCCCATACGCGAGTATCTGAACTCCCTGACATGGGACGGCACGCCGCGCCTTGAGCGCCTGATAACAGACTATGCCGGAGCTGAGGACACGGAACTGACAAGGACCATGACCCGCATTCATTTCACTGCCGCAGTGGCGCGTGTCATGACTCCGGGCTGCAAGTATGACTACTGCCTCATTCTGGCCGGACCGCAGGGCGCCGGCAAATCATCGCTCATACGCATCATGGGCGGCGAGTACTACAAGGATGGCCTGACCTCGATGGAGGGAAAGGAGGGCGCCGAACAGGTGCAGGGCTCGCATCTGATAGAGATAGGTGAGCTTGACGGCATGCGCCGCAGCGAGATCACAGCCGTGAAACAGTTCATCACCAATCAGGCCGACGAATTCAGGCCCGCATACGGAACAAGAAAGGAAAAGGTGTGCCGCCAATGTGTTTTTTTCGGCACCACCAATGAGCAGCATTTCCTCAAGGATGAGACCGGCAACCGGCGTTTTCCGGTGATCGCCATAAACCCACAGCTGCGCCGTCACGGAGACCATTGGTTTGAGGCTCTCCAGGCACAGCGGGATCAGCTGTGGGCAGAGGCAACCGAGTACTGGCGCCGTGGCCAGAGCCTCAGCCTGCCGCGGCATCTCGAGGAGCTGATGGCATGCAGGCAGGCCAATTATGCCGACGGTGATGACTCAGACATGGAGGGCGTGCTGCGCGCCTATCTTGACACCCTGCTGCCACCGGACTGGGACACCCGCAATGTCCGGGAACGCCGTCAGTATATAAATAATCCGGATCTTCTCGATGCCACTCCCTCCACACGCCGTGACAGAGTCTGCCCTCTGGAGTTCATCAGTGAACGTCTGGGCAAAGATGCCACCTGCAGCGATTATAAATACCTGTCACGGAGAGTGGGCAGACTGCTCAGGCGCATTGGCTGGGAGGGACCGTTTGTGTCCCGGCATTGCGCCGCCGTCTACGGACTGCAGAAAAGTTATAGACGCCCTGAGGAAGATGCCGGTGAAAAGGAGGAAAATTTGTAAACCAAAAAGGGTAAACCGAAGCCTGCTTGTAAGCGGAAAACGGAAAAACAGTATGGTTTACACTGCCGGAATTGCAAAGTTAAATCATTTAACACTCATTAAATTTATTAACACTTGTAAGAGGTCATGCTTGTAAACCCAAAAAAGGAGCTTCGGTTTACACTTTGGTTTACAAGATAGTTATTTGAAAATTAGTGATATAATCTATATGTAAACTGTAAACCATAAAAAAGTGGTAGAGATATTATTTTAATATTATAATGGCAAATATAGATAAAAACAGCACACGTACGTATAAAAATAACACAAACCCAAGTGCCCGCACATTTATCGCGTGCGCGCGAGGTTTACAAAGCCTCAGTCGCATCACCGGACACGCTCTGATCTCTGAAAAGGAGATAGAGAAATATCTTGTGCGACGCACCCGTGAAATGGGACTGCCGTGCCTGAAATATTCCAATCCGAACATGGTGGGCTATCCGGACCGCCTCATCGTATTGCCTCAGGGGCGTGTGGTATGGGTGGAACTAAAAAGCCGCGGATGCAGGCCCTCAAAGATCCAGCAGGCCCGCATAGCCTCATTGCGGGCATTGGGCCATCAGGCATTTGTGATTGACAGCAGGGCGGAAGTAGATAATCTCATAAACTCTCTGAAAGATGCTGTACTGTCCTTATGAGTATCAGCGCACGGCAACGCAGTGGGTACTTGACAACCCGCGTTGCGGACTTTTTCTGGACATGGGTCTGGGCAAGACTGTCAGCACTCTCACAGCCGTACAGCAGATGATGGATGACTGTGAGATAAACCGTACTCTGGTTGTGGCACCTAAGAAAGTTGCTGAGACAACGTGGAGCATGGAGGCCGCCAAGTGGGATCATCTGCAGGCTCTCCGCGTGGTCAAGGTCATGGGCAGCGAGAAAAAGCGCCGTCTGGCTCTGGATCAGAAAGCGGATGTCTATGTGATAGGCCGCGATAACTTTGCATGGCTTGTCGGGCTCTACGGCGGAACACTGCCTTTTGACTTTCTGGTTATCGACGAGCTGACAAGCTTTAAAAATCCAAAGAGTCTTCGCTTCAAGGCCATGCGTGTTGCCACGGCATCTGTGCCGCGAGTCGCAGGTCTGACGGGCACACCGGCCCCGAACGGGTATATAGACCTCTGGGGACAGATGTATTGCATCGACAAGGGGCAGCGGCTTGGAAAGAGTGTTACAAAATACCGTGAAACCTATTTCCAGACTCACCGGTGGAACAACATAGTGGTCCGCTGTGACCTGAAAAAGGGATGTGAGAAGATCATCCGTGACCTGATCGCGGACATATGCCTGTCTATGCAGGCAAAGGATTATCTACAGCTGCCGGATATGATGGTGCACACTGTCCCCGTTGTTCTCTCCGGGCCTGTCATGGAAGCTTACAGCAGGTTTGAGCGTGAAAAGGTCCTGGAGTTCAGACAGGAACACGAGGGTGAGCCAGCCAATGTGCTGGCAAACTCCGCCGCAGGGCTCATGAACAAGCTGAGCCAGTTTGCCAACGGTGCCGTTTATGACGATGACCACAAGGCACATGCGGTCCATGATGAGAAGCTTGACTGTCTGGCAGAGATCATAGAGGGCGCCGCCGGCAGCAGTGTGCTTGTCTACTATCAGTTCCGCCACGATGCGGAGCGTATAAAGAAGAAGCTCAAAGGCTACCGGGTTGCCATCTATGAGAGTGAGCGGCAGCTGCTTGACTGGAATGCCGGAAAAATTGACGTGCTGCTGGCACACCCCAGATCCACGGCCTATGGGCTGAACATGCAGCAGGGCGGTCACTACATAGTCTGGTTTGGCATAGGCTGGGATCTGGAGCTGTATCAACAGGCCAACGCCCGTCTGCACCGGCAGGGCCAGACTCATCCTGTCACTGTCTATAAACTCACGGCACAGGGCACTGTGGATGAACGGGCCGCTTTGGCGATAGAGAACAAGAAAGCAAAACAGCAGTCACTGCTTGACAGTCTTAACTATTTAATTACCAAACATTCAAATGTCAAAAGATAAAGATTATCAACGGCTCATACACAAAAACCGCTGGCGTGTGCTGCGCCGTAAGGTGCTCTCTGAGCATCCTCTGTGTGAGTGCTGTCAGGCAGAGGGCTACATAACGGCTGCGTGCCAGGTGCATCATCGCGTGCCCGTTGAAACTGCAGTCACATTTGCCGGGAAACAGCGCCTCATGTACGATCCCTCAAACCTGATGGCCCTGTGTCACAGTTGCCATGTAAGGATCCATACGGAAATGGGCCGCTGTGGCAAGGAAGCCCATAAAAAAAGAACCGATGAACAGGTTGCCGGCATCATCAGCAAGTTCTTTGGTGACTGAACGGCAACAGGGGGGCATTTTTTTAAGGGTACCCCCGGGCACGTGAAACCTCGCCGCCCCCTTTCTGTGCGTGAGAGCACATTTTTCAAATTAAGCAAATTTAACAATATTAACAATTGTAGCAAAATATTATAGATCATGTCAAAGAAAATAGAAGATTACAAAAAAGAGATTATCCGGGCGTTGAAAGCAGTGGGCAAATACAGCAAAAGTCTGGATGCACAGATCCTCTCATTGGCGGGAGCATTGCGCACACTCGACATAGCGGGCAGCGAGATTGATCAGCTGGAGACGGCCACTGTTCCGGTGACGTCGCGCTATGGCAATTCCACACTGGCGCCACATCCTGTTTTCAAGATCCAGAAAGACGCCCAGGACTCCGTGACCCGACAGATGAAAGCACTTGGCCTGACCGCCGAGGAATTGACCGGTACAGATGAGACCGATCCGCTTATAGAGCTGACCAAAAAAGTAAAAAGCGCCGGGCGTAAAAAGCCTGTAATAATCAAACCCGATAAGGACATACCCGAATGACCGAAGAAGATAAAGACAGACTGCGCCGGGCAAAAAAAGATGTAACCGACGCACTGGCGCGTATCGACATTGCCGCCTACCGATTGGGTGAAGTGGATCCGCGTCTGATAACCTACACTGAAGAGGTTGCGGCGAATCCCGACGCGCACAACCTTTTTGAGCAGTTGGCCGTGTTGCGCTTTTTCCGTATGGCAAGTAAATACGGAATCAATGCCACGGAGGTAAAGCGGTTTTTTACGTTATATGAAAACCTGTATTTTCCGGGTAAAAGCGGTTTGCAAAAATATAAGCTGACCCCGGTACAGGCTTTTCAATTTGCGTCGATATACGGTTTTTGGCGAAATGATGAAAATACCAGGATTATACGCAAAGGTTATAGTAAGTCTTATCGGGTAGTACGCGAAGTGGCTTTATATGTTCCACGCAAATTCTCTAAAACCACGTCGTGCGCGGCACTGGCCGTCGATGATTTGTTGTATGGCGATGCTAATGCCGAGAGTTACACCGGGGCCAACTCAAACGACCAAGCAAAAAAATGTTTCGACGTGATACGCGGCTGCATGAGGAAATTAGACCCCAAAGAACGCCGATACACCGTAAACGAACAAACCATAAAGAGTAAACGCCCCGACCGAACAGCCTTTGCCCAGTGCCTCACAGCCAATGCGCGGACAAAGGACGGTTTGAACGCCTCGACCGTGATAATGGATGAGTTCAGCCAGGCGCGTGACAACAGTCTGCTGACGGTACTGACAACCTCTATGGGCGTACGCGAGAATCCGTTGACGGTGATCATCACCACGGCGTCTGATGTATTTGAAGGTCCATTTTACGATATGCTGCAGGGCTATAAGTCCGTTCTGCTTGGTGAGATTGATGATGACAGCGTGTTTGTACATATCTTTGAACCGGACATAGATGACCCGGAGAATGATGAAGCGACATGGCGAAAAGTGCATCCGCATATGGACATCACGGTAAGCATGGAATTTTACAGGCAGGAGTATAAGAATGCGCTGCGCAACGGTGCCGACGCCATGATGGCGTTCCGCACAAAACTGCTTAATGTTTATGCCGAGAATCAGGCGCGCAGCTGGATCAGCAGCACACTCGCCCGGAAAGTCGCGCGGCCAATGCTTATAGACACCATCAAAGGGCGTCCGGACGCAATGGTGGCTGTGGACCTGAGTGAGAGTGACGATTTCAGTGCTATAACAGCGGGAGTATACAATATAGACCAAAAAAGTTTTCACTTTCATACGGCATATTTTTTCCCGGAGGGCGCTCTGGCCGGACATCCCAATGAACGGCTATACCGTACGTGGGCGGCGAAAGGTTATCTGATACTCACGCCGGGCGATGTGATAGACTACCGTACCATCGTGGATTATATACTCTGGCTCAACAAGTATGTGCGCATCCTGAATATAGGCTATGACCCGTGGAAAAGCCTTGAGATGATTAATATGCTGGCCGCTGCGGGAGCCGCTAATGTTCTCAGAGAGGTCAGGCAGACCTATGGCAATTTCATGGCTCCGGTCCAGAGTTTTGAGCACGGGGTAAAGACAGGCCGGGTTTTCATCAATGACAATCCCATCAATTACTATTGCTTCGGCAACGCGGTTCTTGACACTGACTGTCTGGGGAACTGCAAGCCCGTCAAGCGAAAGGCAACCCGGAAAATTGACGGCGTGATCACCAAGCTCATGGCCATGCGCCTGTTTATTGACGCAATCAGATAACAGTGTGGCTGCACCTGATCTCCGGTGCAGCCACACAAGCGTCTTTGGGCTTTGTGTGTCAAACAATAAGAGCTTTTATGGACGCTGTTCTGTTTTTCATATTTGTTGGCGGGTAAAAGTAGCTATCTGCAAGCCTATCTCATTCAGCGCATTTTTAAATTTGACTTCTTCGTCAGGAGTGAATGAGGCAGGTTTACCATTTACCAGTTGCCCCTTGAGACGCTGATAGAGCCATTGGCGTGTCTTGCCAAAGTAATGCCTGGCTATATATGCGAGATTGATTACCTCAGACAATGTACCCATTTGTTGGTGCATGGTGTAAGCAGCCATGCTATCTTTGATGTTGTCAAGATGTTTGTCGGCTTTTTCCATCAAAAATGAGAGAGCCGCGTTCATCTCTTGAATCTTACCCTCGGCCTGAGCCTGAGCTGTTATTTTTTTCAGAAAGTCCGTCGCATCAGGATCTCCGGCGGCTTCCATTCGCTTCCATTGTTCTATCCGATCTTTCATATTGGTGTTTGTTTTAGTGGGAGAGGGATAACCCCCCTCCCCCGATTTTTACTTCTTGTTCCGAACTTCTTCTATCAACCGCTCTAATAGCTTCTTTCTTTCGAGCATGTTATCAAGATGCCGTTCAATCTCTGAGTTGGGCCTGACACCTGACTGAAGTAGAAATGCAATTTTTTCAAGCTCAATCTTGACTGCGATTAACTCACCGGCCCAATACTTTAAAAGTGCTTGTT
>JAUNPQ010000051.1:0-17685 GCA_030536615.1 Bacteroidales bacterium
TCACGCTTGGCATCAAACACTTCAACCACTTCACCGGTAGCGGAATCAGTAAGTGTACCCTTGTCTCCTACCTGTCCGCCCATCTCACCGTAAAACGGAGTAGTGTCAAGTATAATCTGATAGTATTCTTTTCCTTTCTGCTTGACATGGCGATAGCGCGTTATATGGGCTGTGGCCTTGTCAGAATCATATCCTACAAACTCACAGTTTCTGGCATCCGGGTCAAGCACCACCCAGTCTGTAGCCTCGACGGCGGCAGCATTGCGTGCACGCTGTTTCTGCTCCTGCATACGGGCGTCAAATCCGGCCTTATCAAGTGTCATCCCGTTCTCTTTAAGAATCAGCTCTGTGAGGTCAAGCGGGAATCCGTATGTGTCATAAAGCGTAAATGCCTCATCGCCCGATATCTGCGTCTTGCCATTTGCCTGCGCACGTTTCATGGCCTCGTCAAGCAATGCCATGCCTTTGTCAAGGGTACGCAGAAAGGCTTCCTCCTCCTCTTTTATTACTCTCATAATCAGCTCTCTCTGTGCCGGCAGTTCGGGATATGCATCGCCCATTGTCTCAATGAGGGTATCAACAAGCCTGTACATGAACGGATCCTTGCTGTTGAGGAAGGTATAGGCGTAACGCACGCCACGGCGCAGTATGCGGCGTATCACATATCCGGCCTTGGCATTGCCGGGGAGTTGCGAGTCAGCGATGGAAAAAGCTATTGTGCGCACATGGTCGGCAATGACACGCATTGCAACGTCAACTTTCGGATTTTCTCCGTACTTGAACCCTGAGAGCTGCGAGATCTTGTTGAGCAACGGCGTGAAAACGTCTGTGTCATAATTGGATTTCTTCCCTTGCAGAGCCATGCATAGACGCTCAAAACCCATGCCGGTGTCTATGACACGCTCAGGGAGCGGACAGAGGCTGCCGTCAGCCATACGCTGATATTGCATGAACACCAGATTCCAGATCTCGATGACCTGAGGATTGTCTTTGTTGACGAGTGTAGCACCGTCAACGGCGGCGCGCTCCTCGTCTGAACGGAGGTCTATATGTATCTCAGAGCAGGGGCCGCAAGGACCGGTATCACCCATTTCCCAGAAGTTGTCATGTTTGTTGCCGTTTATGATATGTGACAACGGAAGATGCTTGCTCCATATGCCGGCAGCCTCGTCATCGCGGGTAAGTCCCTCGGATGGCGAGCCTTCAAAAACAGTGGCATAGAGCCGGGCAGGATCCAGATGAAGGACATCGACAAGATATTCCCACGCCCAGTCAATGGCCTCAGCCTTGAAATAGTCACCGAAAGACCAGTTGCCCAGCATCTCGAACATGGTGTGGTGGTAGGTGTCAAGACCCACTTCCTCCAGGTCATTGTGTTTTCCGCTCACACGCAGACATTTCTGCGAGTCGGAAACACGGCGCGCCTGCGGCTCTTTGTTGCCCAGGATAATATCCTTGAACTGGTTCATACCGGCATTGGTGAACATAAGTGTGGGATCATCCTTGACCACCATCGGCGCCGACGGCACTATGACATGGCCTTTTGACTTGAAGAACTCCTTGAATGACTCTCTGATTTGTCTGGATGTCAGCATATATCTTGGTTTATTTTCTAATGATTTCAAATTATTGTACTGTTTTTTGCCTGAACGCCAAAATTAATTGTTTTGACCGTGCAAAATTACTCTAAAATAGCTAATTTTGCAAGAAAATATTGCACCGCGCACGCCACACATACGGCATCAACGCAGTTGTAGGAATTTTTTACCCTTTACCCACTGCAAGGCATGGATGAACTGAACAAAAAATATTACAAGATACGAGAGGTTGCTGACATCCTCGGACTGCCGGCCTCAACACTACGGTATTGGGAAAGCCGTTTCACCATCATACACCCCAAGCGCAATGCGCACGGGGCACGCCTGTACACAGCCTCTGACATGGAGCGCATCCGCATGATCTATTACCTTGTAAAGGACAAAGGCCTCAAACTTGAGGCAGCCGAACAGCAGATCAGCCGCAACCGTAGCGGTGTGTCGCGGCGTTATGAGGTTGTGGAACGCCTTCAGGGCATACGCACCGAACTGACCCGCATGCTCCAGGCCCTTGACGCTAAGCGCTGACACATTACTGAGAGAGGCTCCTATTCAAGCATTCCTAAAAAGGTATCTTCATCTATAATAGGTATGCCGAGTTTCTGAGCTTTTTCAAGTTTTGACGGGCCCATATTCTCTCCGGCCAACACAAAATCAGTTTTTTTAGAAATTCCGCTGACATTTCTGCCTCCGTTTGCCTCTATGAGGCTCTTGTACTCATCACGGCTGTGATGGGTAAAGACTCCGCTGATCACAATCGCTTTGTCTTTCAGCTTGTCAGATGTAGCCCGGGCATTCTCTTCCGATAGAGCCAACTGCACACCGGCAGCCCGTAGGCGCTCAACAATCTCTCTGTTCTCAGCCGAGGCAAAATAATCTATTATAGACTCGGCTATGCGCGGACCAACATCCTCAATCGCTTCCAATTCCTCAGCAGGCATAGCCATGAGAGTATCAATGTCTTTCACTGTACGCGCTATCTTTCTGGCAGTAGTTTCTCCCACATAAGGTATAGAAAGTGCATAAAGCACGCGCTCAAAAGGCACGGATTTACTTGATTCTATACCCTCCATCACGCGTTCGGCGCTGCGGGGACCAAAGCGTTCAAGTTTCATGAGCGCCTGCTCCGTAAGGTCATATATGTCAGCAATGTCCTTTACCAGTCCGGTGGAGAAGAGCACATCGGAGGTTTCCTCCCCTATCCCGTCTATATTCATCATCCTGCGACCCACAAAATGCTCTACACGGCCCGTGATCTGCGGGGGACAGCCCCAGCGGTTGGGACACACCCATGCCGCCTCGCCCTCAACCCGTACAAGCGGCGTTCCACAGGCCGGACATGTGGTGACAAATCTGACGGCTGGAGCATCAGCACGCCGCTTCTCAATGTCCACACCCGTTATCTTGGGGATTATCTCTCCGCCTTTCTCCACATATAATGTGTCACCTTCATGGATGTCAAGCGAACGCATTATATCCTCATTATGCAGCGATGCCCGCTTCACAATCGTGCCTGACAGAAGCACCGGTTCCAGATTAGCCACCGGAGTGATGATGCCCATGCGGCCCACATCGAATGACACGTAGCGCAACGGTGTTGCCGCACGCTCGGCCTTGAACTTGTAGGCTATGGCCCACCGGGGTGACTTGGCCGTATGCCCCAGATTGAGCTGCTGACGCAGAGAATTTATCTTGAACACAAGGCCATCGGTCGCAACCGGCAGTTCGCGCCGTGCACTGTCCCAATGGTTTATATAGGCATCAACCTCCTTGAGATTATGTAACAATGTCATGGCATCACTGACCTTGAAGCCCCATCTACGGGCGGCCATCATATTGTCATAGTGATTGTCATAGGGCAGGTTTTCACCAAGAAGATAATAGAAATAGGCATCCAGACCGCGGCGCGACACTTCTGCCGGATTCAGGAGTTTAAGCGTTCCTGCAGCGGCATTCCTCGGGTTGGCGAACAGCGGCTCCTCGTTAAATGCCCTCTCGGCATTGAGACGTTCAAATGACTTCCATGGAAGGACAATCTCACCGCGGATCTCAAAGAAATCCGGATAATCATCGCCACTGAGCACCAACGGAATGGAACGTATGGTCTTGATGTTGTCAGTAACAACATCACCCTTCTCTCCATCACCACGCGTCACCGCCCGCACAAGGCGCCCATGCTCATAGATAAGCGATATGCCACTACCGTCAAATTTCATTTCTCCCACCATCACAGATTCCTGGCCCGCAAGTGCGGACTCCACACGGTCAACCCATTTGTCGACATCCTCAATTGAATATGTGTTTGCCAGCGACAGCATGGGATAGATGTGCGCAGCCTGAGCAAAGCCGCCGCCAAGATCACTGCCCACACGATGTGTTGGCGATAGAGGATCATCATACTGCGGATATTCCTGCTCAAGCTTTTCAAGCCTGTGCATCATCTCATCGAACTCACGATCCGAAATAGATGGCGAATTCTCAATATAATATCTGATGTTGTGCGCGTTGAGTTCTGAACGCAGGCGGGCTATCTCTTCTTTAATATCCATAATGTCTTAATTGGGTTGCGATATCTGGCCATGACAAATATATGGCAGTGCTTTCACACAGCAAATATAACAATTATCATTTGCATTTAAGCAGTGTTTTAGCTAATTTTGTGGAGCATTCAACAGGCAGACAATATGTTTTTTTATCGCATATATCAGATTATCATCATGTTGCCGCTCATGGCAGTGGTCACCATAATAACCTCGCTGATTGTCATGGCGGGATCCATTCTTTTCGGGGGCCGCATAATGGGCTACTACCCGTCAATGTTCTGGGCACGCATCATGGCATGGCTCACATTTGTGCGCGTAACGGTGCATGGCAAAGAGAATGTCCGCAAGGGACAATCCTATATCTTTGTAGCAAACCATCAGGGCGCATATGACATTTTCGCCATCTACGGCTGGCTGTCACACAACTTTGTGTGGATGATGAAAAAAAGCCTGCAGAAAATACCCCTTGTCGGCTACGCCTGTCTGCGGGCAGGTCATATATATGTTGACCGTCGTTCACCGTCAGGTATACAGCAGACAATGGCTCTTGCCGAGAAGCGCATAGCCGAGGGCCGCAGTGTTGTTGTGTTTCCGGAAGGGACGCGCAGCCGCAACGGACGTCTGGGCACTTTCAAACGGGGAGCCTACATGCTCGCCGAAGAATTCCGGCTGCCGGTTGTACCTGTCACCATCAATGGCGCCTACAAGGTTATGCCGACCGGATCACGCCTGCCACGTCCCGGCCACATCACCCTCACCATCCACAAACCCATAACCGCCGGCGAGAACGGTCACGATATGGCCACCCTGATGGAACAGTCCCGTCAGGCCATAGCTTCAGCGCTTCCCCCCTCGCAGCGATGACGCCCTTTCCATGATAAACCATTCCATCCGCCAATCTGTTATAACGTCATAACAAATATTTCAAAAACATAAAACACAATGGCAATACGCTACACATTTCTGTCCATAATAGCCGCCACAATCCTCACGGCATGCAGCGGCACGCCTGATGTTGAGGGTTCATGGGTCGGCGCACCGAGCCAACTTACTCCTTCGGGAACAGCCGGCGTAACCGGACCGGTGGCCAACTCGCAGGTTGTTACACGCATCACGTTCAATCCATCTGTAGATGACAGTTCCAGAGGAACAGTGACTCTTAACTCAGACATAAACATAATGGATGAGATACGCCAGGTCGGCGAAATTCCGCTTGACGCCCCTTACGAGATCAGCGTCTCCGCAATAGCGACCATAAACGGATCTTACCATTTCGAGGATGAAGATGACATTGTCATCGCACTTGACAACAACAGCCTCAACGTGCAGCTTGACCCTGATGCCGTGAAATTTACCGCCAATGCGCTGACGGGCGAGCAGAGTCCCGAAATTTCATCGCTCAAAAACGGTTTTTACTGGGATTTCTCAAGCAGCATAACCTCTGACATGCGTCTGGAATATGCCCGCTACCAGAAAATCAGCGACGTGAAAGTACGCGATGGTATTATGTCATGCGAGATAAATGATCAGGACCTGTCATTCCGCAAATTAGAACGATAGTACTCCACACATAAATACGCTTGATGCGCCGGCCATTTTGCATATGGGCCGGCGCATCCGGTTTCTTTATCTTTATAAAAGCCTGTTTAAGACTAAAAATGGAGGTTAAAAGAGGTAAGCGGCTGTCACTGTCCAGAATCTGTTTTTGCCGTCAATCTTCTCACCGCCGGCAGTAAATCCGGTGCTCTCGGCAACCTTGGTTATGCCGATTCCATAGCTGGCGCTTACCTGTAGATGGCTTAAGAGTTCCACACCCAGACCGAAATTCCATGAGACATCAAACTTTTTGTTGTGCAGAGCCTCATTGATTGCAGTCCTTGATGTCAGGAAAGCAAAATCCGGACCGGTCATCAGGAACGGTTTGACAATGCTGCCGACCAACGGCAATCCGAATTTCCACTTGAAATAGACAGGGATGTCTATATAATCATTATTGGCATTAGGC
Organism: Bacteroidales bacterium; assembly: GCA_030536615.1. Classification (GTDB taxonomy): domain Bacteria; phylum Bacteroidota; class Bacteroidia; order Bacteroidales; family Muribaculaceae; genus CAG-873. The sequence continues at coordinate 6,144 of JAUNPQ010000051.1, forward strand.
ATCTCATATGTCCCACCGTCAGCGAAACCTGTAATATCAAGGTCCGCACTGCGGCGAACATACATCAGCGATGCATCAATACCGACATTCAGGCCCGGAATCATGAACTCGGCTTCAATGCCACCGGTGAATCCGGCACGATTGCCCGTATTCAGCAATTCCTTATTGAAATGGAGTTTATTGACGGCAACACCTATACGGGGACCGATCTTAAACTGGGCATTAGCCATGCCTGCTCCACAGATCAGCATCAGCGCAACAAGAAGCAATTTTGTTGTTTTCTTCATAATCATTTGTTTTTAGATGGTGTTGCAAAGTTAGACATTAAATATTACCTTTGCAAACCATACCCCAAAATATGACACCAGAACAGAAATTAGAAATAGAACAACAGGCCGTGCGCATGCTTCGCACAGTCTTTGACCCAGAAATACCGGTTGACATATATAGTCTGGGACTTGTATATAAAATTGATGTCCTTGACAACGGCGACATTGACATTGACATGACCCTTACGGCACCCAACTGTCCGGCGGCAGATTTCATAGTCGAAGATGCGCGCCTGAAATTAGAAACCATCGAGGGGATAGGAAATGTGAACATAAACATTGTGTTTGAACCGGAATGGACTCAAGACATGATGAGTGAAGAGGCAAAACTCGAACTGGGATTTTTATGACACTGCAGTGATGCCTGAAAAAATCAGACATAAGACATACTTTCTTAGTGACGTTCATCTCGGTGCAAAATATATCAATGATCCCCGCCGGCATGAACAGCGTGTGGTGTCACTTCTTGAGACAATGGGCCGCGATGCCGAAGCTATCTATCTTCTGGGAGACATACTGGACTTCTGGTTTGAATATCACCATGTGGTTCCCAAAGGACATATCCGGCTGTTTGGAACCATTGCCCGGCTCACTGACAGCGGTGTGCGTGTCTATTGGCTGAAAGGCAACCATGACATGTGGACCTACTCATACCTGCATGATGAACTTGGCGTGGAAATCATTGAGGATTCTGTACAGGCTACCATCCATGGCAAAAATTTCTTTCTCTCACACGGTGATAACCTCGGGAAACAGCCACGGCCATACAGAATAATGCGGAGTGTTTTCCGGAGCCCGTTCTGGCAACGTGTGGGGTGCAGCCTGCATCCGTCATGGCTGATTCCTTTTGCATTCCGTTGGAGTTCCCATAACCGTACCCGGCGCGGAGAGGACATAGAAAAATATCTTGGCGATGAGAATGAACAACAGATGCAGTTTGCCATCAATTATGCCGCCGCCCACCCGGAAATTGATTTTTTCATAACCGGCCATCGCCACGTGGCCATAGACCGCCCGGTTCCTGGTTCACAAGATGCACGTCTCATATGCCTCGGTGACTTTTTCAGGCAGTTCACTTATGCCGAGTTTGATGGCAATAATAATGTTGTTCTCAAACATTATGTCAGCAACGCATAATTATTTAACATTTTTTAAGTCGCAATCTATCGTAGCTCAGCACGATAATCCGAGATTCGCAACTATCATGCATAGTGACATTTATAGTGCCATACCCATCTTATAACAACAATATGCCATCAAAAAACATGCTTTATAACATATAATTTTTTTTGGCACATTGACATTTCTACCCCTACCTTTGCACCGCAAACCTAAAACAATCTTTTTTACCTTAGAAATTGTACCTATTGGAAACCCTTAAAAAAGGGACTGCGTGAGCAGTCCCTTTTTTAGCTTCCTAACCTACGTCATTTACCTTGCAGGAGAACCGGGGCCGGTGCCATTGATGAGCGCTGATATGACAGGCGAAAGAGCATCGGCAAAATGTGTGAAACCAAGATCCGTGAGATGGTAGTTGTCCACAGTTCCCTCAACACAGTCACCCAACACATCCTCGCCTTTGAAATAGTGAATATTCGCATCGCCGGCGCTAACAAGATCATCATAAATTTTCTGGAGAGCCTTGTTTTTCTCAGTGATAGTCTGAAGAGTCTCCTCATTGAACCGCATGAGGGGAAAAATAGGACTTTCCACCAAAAGAATTGGTGTTGACGGTTGCTTGGAACGTATCGCAGCTATGAATGCAGGCATGCGCTCAACAAGCTCCGGCGTCTTCAGGTTCGGCAACGGGTCAACCACTATCACCGATGCAGGAGTGTCCGCGATAAGCCCGGCTATGTCAAGGTCAAGACGAGCATTTCCACTGAATCCGAGATTGATAACCTGCCGGTTCAGTTTGCGCCCTATGATCGAGGTGTGCACCATACCCGACCGACTCGCACATCCGCCCTGCAATATCGATGTCCCATACATTATTATCGGATTGGCGGCTACCGGCGAGTCTAATGACGGCATGCATACGGTAGCCATGGAATCCACCCCTATGTATATGGAATCAACACCATCATAGAGTGGCAGATAGAGCATATATTCACGCATGCGGGGCGTCATATCGGTCATTACCATTGTGGTGGTGTTATGTCTGAAAAAAGATGGCCGTGCCGAGGACACAGTTGTCCATGTGCCATCGTCAAGCATCGTATAGAGGTCAAGACCACGTATACCGGTGGCAGTCATATGATTCATATCAAATTTCTTGGTTGCCTTCCACTTGGCGCCTATAGCCGAGGCATCGCTGGCAAACCGTATATACATGCCTGCTGTGTTGGTGGCAAGATCATAAAGTTCAGGACGCATATTCTTTTTCAGAGAGTCCGGGACACGCACATAATTGACACTCTGATTCTTAGCCACTGTTCCGTAAAGCGGAAAATCTTTCATGGAATGCCATTTCAGGTCATCAGTCTTTATTGCCATGACACTGCATGTCATGCACGCCGCAACAAAAGTTGAAAGCAATCTGACTTTCATATTAATTTCTGAAATTTAACTGGTTATTATCGCACAAAGATACGCATAAGTGAGCGCAATGCCAAATTCATTTGAGCATTGCCGAACGTGAGTATCTAAGACGCCTGTCAAAGATACGCATAAGTGAGCGCAATGCCAAATTTATTTGAGCATTGCCGCACAATAAATGAGGACGGATGCTCGGTTAATTGTTGTTAATAATTAAAGAAGCACATGTTATTCATGAATCTATATCGTTAAAACATTATGGAAAATGACAAAACATGCGGCGTGGAGCGGCATCCCTGGGAGCCCTTTATGCCCTCAGGAGCAAAAATATTGATAATGGGCACCTTTCCCCCGGGTATGCACCGGTGGAGCATGGATTTCTACTACCCTAATCCCACAAATGATTTCTGGCGTATAATGGGGTTATTATACTATGGTGACCGTGATGCATTGTGGCTTGTCTCAGAACGCCGGTTTGATCTTACCCGTATAAGAAATCTCATGACAGAAAAGCACATCGCGTTGAACGATACCGCCAAGGTTGTGCGACGCCTGAAAGGGAATGCCTCTGACAAGTTTCTTGAGATTATAGAGCCTGTTGATCTTGACAGCCTGCTTGAGCGCATGCCCCAATGTCACGCCGTGGCCACCACCGGCGAGAAAGCCGCCCGTGTGGTGGCGGATCTCACCGCCACCACCATACCACGCATGGGCGATAGCGTGCAAGGACCTGGCGATATCAGAATATGGCGCATGCCGTCCACAAGCCGCGCCTACCCTCTGGCGCTTGCGCGCAAGGCCGAGTATTACGGCGCCATGTTGCGTGCGGAAGGATGTCTCTAATAGAAGTCTGTCTCTGAAATTTAGAGACGGCCACGCACATAGGCAATGGCATCCGCCTGCATCTTTGATCGCAGCAATGCGTTCAGTACCATATATAGGACAACGGAAGCGACAACTGACACGCTCAAAATGATCCATGGCCGGATGTCAACATACAGCAACAGAATGGCCGGAATGAGGGCGACAGCCGTAAGCCCCAGATACGGAAGATTGTCCGTGACAAACTTATGGACCGCGATGCCGGTTATCCGGGACACCACAACGAGCGCCACTATCCAAGACAGCACGGTTGCCGCAAACTGGCCGTATAGGAGTATTGTCACGCCATAGACAGGATCAGACGGAGTTGTCATAGCCATATAGGGAAATGTCACGGCAAGCGCAACAATAGCAGCTGCATCGCGCACAATCTCCATGGCGACTATGGCGCGTGACCGCCCCAGTGCAAGCATATAATTTGAGTATAGGCCATTGAGCACCACAAATATTCCACGCACCAAAAGGATCTGGAACAGAATGATTGACGCATCCCATTTCACACCGAAAAGAGTGTGGAACAGTGGGGTGGCTATGACCATGAGGCCAAGCATGGCCGGAAACAGCAGATAGGCCGTGAAACGGTTCATTTTGCGCACCATATTCCTGAAACGGTCCGTATCGTCCTGCACGGCTGACAATGCAGGTACAAAAGTGGAGGTAAGTATCTGACTGAGGGAAGCAATACCCATCTTGCTCCATTTATCGCTCTGGGTATAATAGCCCAATGCCACAAGACCAACCCGGTTACCGATAAAAAAGGAATAAAGATTAAGGAACACAGTGTTAAGAAACGATGTGAACATCATCCCCATTCCCACCGGCACAAAAGATTTCAATGATCGCCATGAAATGCGCATCAACGGAATCCAGCGGCTTGTTATCCACAACAGCAATGATTTGACCCCGGCGGAGACAATGGTTTGCCACACGATCGCCCACGCCCCATAGCCATTAAAAGCCATCCATATGCCCGCAGCGGCTCCGGCAACAAGCCCCAGAGCGTTGCTGACAGCAACGGGACGCACGTTCATGGCCTTCATGAACCTGTTTGTCTGGACTATGGCAGAAGCGTTAAGTATCAGAGATATGAACATGACACGCGAAAGCGGAACAAGACGCATGTCATTCTCAAAGCAGCGGGCTATAAGCGGTGCGGCAAACCATAATGCCACATAAAGGACAGCCGCCACAAGAATATTGAACCATAACACCGATGAATAGTCAAGCCGTGTCGGCGCTTTGCGCTGTATGAGTGCCGATGAGAATCCGCTGTCAACCAACAGCGCCGCAAAGGCCTGAAATATGAGAACCGCCCCGACAAGTCCGAAATCCGACTGTGACAACTCACGTGCCAGCACAATTCCGGTAACCGCATAGAGCACCTGTTGCAGCAGGCGGTCAATGACATTCCACTTCAGCGAGCGGGCGGTACGCAGTTTCAGGCCGTTCGCATCAGGAGCGTCATTATGTACGTTATCACCGGGCATGTGAGTCAGACGTTTACTCCACAGGGATTATCTTGACCGTCCCAAGCGTGCGGTTTTTTGTCTGCGGATTACCTTTGCAATACACCTTGCCTGAACCCAGTCCTTTCACCGTCAGTTCTCCGGTAATCCAGCAATCTATATTCCCTGTGCCGCCGATGATGAAGGAGCCTTTTTCAGCCTTCAGGGATGATGCCTCTATTGTGCCTGAGCCCAGATTGCGCAGTTTGATCCATTGTGCTATTCCCTGCAGTATGATGCGGCCGCGGCCGGTGTCAATCTTAGCATCTACAGTTGTGGCATGAAGTCCTGATGCAACGAGTGTGCCGTTGCCCACAACACGCAGGTTAATCTCTGCCGACGGCAGTGGCGAGAGGATTGTCAGAGTGGAGTCACCGGAATTCTCTGCCTTTGACAAAAAATTTGAATACACCGTCAGTGTGGGAATTTTCTTGAGAGGAAACTCCGTGTCCTGTAACTGAATGCGAAGTTGATTCTTATTATTGCTGAGCAATATCAGCGGAACCATCTCCGGGTCTGCGGCAAATGTGACCATACCGGCGGAATCAGCGCTGCATTTCCATATCACATTGATGCCGTCAACAACCTTCAACTCGCCGAAATCCTTAAGATCCATGCAATATTTCTGCTGGCCCGACATGGCCAGTGTTGACATAATCACTGTCAGAACAGCAATAAGTCTGATAGATATTTTTTTCATATTCATATTCATTGTCATTTATTTCTTATTGTCTGAGTTATTATTGTGCATCATGCTGCAGTCGTTTCTCGATGGCATCCAGAATAGTCTCCAGCTCGGAAAGCGTATCAGCCCGGAGCATTGCTATACGGGTGTCACGGAACGACGGTATGCCCTTGAACAGCGGTGACGCAGCCAGATGACGGCGTATGTGCAGAATGCCACGATACTCGTCTATGCGTTCAACACTCTCATGAATCTGGCGCCGGAGTATGGCAAACCGCTGCGCCATCGGCATCTCTGTCCATGAGCCGTCTGGATTGTCAAGGCCCTGGCGCATATATCTGAATATCCATGGACAGCCTATTGATGCGCGTCCAACCATAACTCCGTCAACACCATACTTGCTGAAAGCCTCCCGCGCTCTCTCAGGGGTTGTGATGTCTCCGTTTCCTATAACCGGTATTTTCAGCCGCGGATTGGCCTTGACCGCCGCAATGGTCTCCCAGTCAGCTGTGCCGGTGTACATCTGCGAGCGGGTGCGTCCGTGCACGGTTATGGCCTGTATGCCACAGTCCTGAAGCTTTTCCGCAAGTTCAACAATTATCTTTGAATTGCAGTCCCAGCCCAGACGGGTCTTTACAGTCACCGGAACGTCAACGGCATTCACCACGGCCCGGGTTATCTCAAGCATCTTGGGAACATCACGCAGAAGACCCGCACCGGCGCCCTTGCCGGCCACCTTTTTGACCGGACAGCCAAAGTTTATGTCAATGACATCAGGCCCGGCGGCAGCGGCTATCACAGCTGCCTCGGCCATCGGAGACGGCTCGCGGCCATAAAGCTGTATGGCTGTGGGACGTTCAGCTTCCTTGATCTCCAGTTTACGCGTGGTGGCAGCTATGTTGCGGACAAGGGCATCCGCACTGACAAACTCCGAATATGTCATATCGGCGCCCATCTCCTTGCATATGAGCCGGAATGAAGCGTCAGTGACATCCTCCATCGGCGCAAGCATAAGCGGACGTTCACCAAGATCTATGTTGCCGATATTCATAGCAAAGTCATAATTTACAGTCAGGGGTATTTGTGTGGCAAAGTTACGAATTTTTCATAGACGTTTGTTTGTGTCCACGTAATTTTTAGTATCTTTGACGCGAAAAAATTTAGTTATATATCCTCTTGGGACAATGCTCCACGCATGTTCCTGAAAAACATCAGTCATTAAAACATGAAACATTTTCTTCTTCTGGCCGGTGCTCTTGTTGCATCAACCGCAGGGTGGGCCGCAGTCACAGCTCCCGCTGACAGTGCCGCCACTGATTCAGTGAAAGGCTTTGAATTCAACGACATAGTAAAAGTCAAAACAACATCTGTAAAAGACCAGAACAAATCAGGCACATGCTGGTGCTTTGCCGGCACATCCTTTCTTGAGGATGAGATAATGCGTCAGGGAGGAGACTCTCTTGATCTGTCCGAGATGTTTACGGTTTACCATTGCTATGATGCCAAGGCAGACCGTTTTGTGCGCAACTACGGGCAGGTGAATTTCGCACAGGGTGGTTCACTCATAGATGTGCTTTGGGCATTCCGTAATTTCGGCGCTGTGCCTGAGGAGGTATATACCGGCCTTAACTATGGCACGGACAAGCATGCACATTATGAACTTGAAGGCATTTTGACCGGCCTGCTGAAAACAGTAGTCAAAAAACCGGACGGCAAGGTTTCCACAGCATGGAAAAAAGCATTCAACGGAGTGCAGGACGCTTATCTGGGTCAGTTGCCTGCCGAGTTCACCTACAAGGGCAAAAAATATACTCCCAAAAGTTTCGCAGCCTCATTGCCGGTAAATCCGGACGATTATGTGGCCGTGTCATCATTCACACACCACCCTTTCTATGAGGAATTTGTTCTGGAAGTTCCGGACAACTGGCTGGCAGGACGTTATATGAATGTCCCTCTGGAAGAAATGAAAGCCATTGTTGACAATGCCCTTGAAAAAGGCTTCCCCGTCAACTGGGCTGCGGATGTCAGCGAGAAAGGCTTCAAATGGACAAAGGGAGTGGCACTCATGCCCAAAGGCAAGGAAGAAGGTGACATGACCGGCACGGAACTTGCGCGCTGGACAACCCTCAGTGACAAAGACCGCCAACAGGAGAAATACAACTTTGAAGGTCCTGTTGAGGAGGAAACCGTCACACAGCAGTCCCGTCAGGAAATGTTTGACAATCAGTCAACCACCGATGACCATGGCATGGAGATTGTGGGAATAGCCACAGATCAGAACGGCAACCGTTATTACAAGGTAAAGAACTCATGGGACAGCAATCAGGTATATGGCGGCTACATCTACGTGTCCGAGCCCTTCTTCCTGGCCAAGACCATGGGCCTGGTGGTGCACAAAGACGCCATACCCAAGAACATCGCCAAAAAGTTCAAGAAATAACAAGAGGTCGTTTAGAGGGCGTTTAATAATAAATACCTCCTCTGATGCTCATAGGCATACTTTCAGACACCCATAGCTGCCGCGACGGGCGCATTGCCGAACATCTGGGATGCTGTGACGAGATATGGCATGCCGGTGACATCGGCGATGCCGATACATTGCGGTGGCTTGGGGGCATAGGCCCGAAACTGCGCGCCGTGTGCGGCAACATTGACAACGGCATTGTACGACGGTTGTGTCCGGAACAGATGGTGTTTGAATGTGGGGGAGTCAAGATTTTCATGACACATATCGGCGGCTATCCCGGGCGATACGCTCCCGGCATACGTGCAGCCCTCATCAATGAGAAGCCTTCAATCATGGTTGCCGGGCATAGCCACATTCTGCGGGTGATGCACGATGACAGGCTCAACCTGCTGCACATCAACCCCGGAGCCGCCGGGTGGCATGGATGGCAGCAGGTGCGGACGCTCATACGCCTCCGCATTGAGTCCGGCCGTCCCCATGATCTTGAAGTCATTGAACTGGGAGACAGACGCTCCCTGACGATGAAAAGCAACTGATTGGAACAAAACACGTTTTTAGCGGTTGTAAAAAACTCCTGATTTATATTTCCTGTAAAAACAGACTGATGAAAAATTTTCTATATATAATCCTTGTGTCGGGCGTCATAATGCTGACAATGGCTGCCGTTAGTTGCAAACCATCGGAAAAGAACTACCGCGCGGCTTATGAACGGACAATGGCCCGGGACTCGGCACGGACCGAGTTCAATGAGACGGTGTACGGAAGATACCGCCGTCAAGTCCGTGAAATACCGGTATTTACAGAGAGCGACACTGTCAAGGTCCGCACTACCCACGTCGTTGTGTCTGAGGGCGTTCCCCGTGAGGCCATGAAACGCTATTGCGTTGTTATTGCCGAGTTCAAGCAGTTGCTGAACGCCCGGTCAATCCGCCAACGTTTCATTGACGGAGGCTATCCCTCAGCATTTATTGTCGAGACACCCGAACCATATTATTACGTTGTGGCCGGCGCCTACAACGAGTTGCCGGAAGCTATGGGTCTGTGCGACAGCCTGCGACGCAACTCGCCGGTTCCGCTCAAAGCACCCGCACCATACTTGCTGAAGCCGTCGCAGATACGTTGACGGCATCCCCGCGGACAGACAAATGACACGGCATAACTTTTCGCAACGGCATATCGGTGTTTTTTTGTAAATTTGCACGCAAGGATTATCTGTATCTATAAATGAAAGTAATTATTGCCGGAGATGGTGAGACCGGCCAACACATAGCCCGCATCCTGTCAATTGAGAATCAGGATATTGTATTGATGGGTTCAGACCGCGCACGCTTGTCTGAACTGGATGCGGTGTACAATTTCATAACATTTGAGGGGAATCCGGTGTCCGTCCACAATCTTATGAAATGTGGAGCAGACAATGCCGACCTCTTTGTGGCCGTCACACCCGATGAGACCGTTAACATAGTCTCATGCCAACTTGCCAAAAGCTGCGGTGTGCGCAAATGCGTGGCACGCATTGACAATCCTGAACTCTCAGACGGCAAAGCAGCCGTGGCGATACGTTCATTCGGCGTCGACATGACAATCTACCCCGAGAAACTTGCCGCCTATGAGATAGAACGGTTCATTGCCCACAACTGGGTAAGCAAATGGTTTGAGCTCCATGACGGCAAACTGCTTGTGGTGGGTATATATATGCCGGCCGGATCGCCGCTTTGCGGACGCCGTCTGCGCGATATCCCCAACAATCCCAGAATTTTCCATGTGTCAGCCATCAGGCGTGGCGATGAGATCATCATACCGCGAGGCGATGACCGCCTCAATGCCGGTGACACCGTGTATTTCTGCGTGCTTCCTGACAATCTTGACAGTCTTGAACAGCTATGCGGCAAAAAACAGCTCACAGTGCGCAAAATCATGATTACGGGTGCCGGCCGTGTCACTGAGAACCTTTTGGAGGCTATTCACGGACGGATGTCTATAACAGTTATTGATCCGGATGCGGAACGTTGCAGGATAATCGCTGCCCGCTTCCCGAAGATCGTTGTTGTGAACGCCACAAGCAATGACGTCACCACGCTGAAAGATGAGGGCATAGACACTGCCGATATGTTTCTGGCACTGACAGGCAGCTCGGAACGCAATATAGTGTCATGCATGGTTGCGCGTGAGCACAATGTGCCGCGTACGCTTGCCCGCATCGAGGAACTCCAGTATGCCCCCGAGGCCGAGAGCCTTGCCATTGACAAGATCATCAACAAGAAACAGCTCAACGCCGGAAAAATCCTGCACCTGCTGCTTGGGATGGACGTGTCCACTCCCCAATGTCTGTCACTTGACAAAGCTGAGATAACTGAAATGGTTGCTCCTGAAGGTTCAAGAATAACTTCAAAACCTATAAGCCGCCTTGATCTGCCGCGTGAGCTCACCATAGGCGGAATAATCCGTGATGGCCGTGGAATGATGGTTGACGGCAACACACAGATCCTTGCCGGTGACCATGTCATGGTTTTCTGTCTGGCCGGGGCTCTGACAAAAGTTGAACGGCTCTTTAAATAATCCGGGAAATTATGCTTGCACACGTAAATGTCGGTTCAATAGTCAGGGTTTTCGGGCGTCTGGTACTAATGGAAGGCGCTTTGCTGTTGATGCCGCTATGCGTATGCCTGATTTATGGCGAGTCTGACTGGATGTGCTTCACGGCTGCTGTAGGCATTGCGGTAGCCGTAGGTCTGGTCGCTGAATTCTTCACAAGACACATCCAGATAAATCTCCGGCTGAGGGAGGGATGCATACTTACCGCACTTGTATGGGTGGTGTTTTCCCTTTTCGGGATGGTACCGTTCATGCTCAGCACACACCCATTGAGCTTCACAGACGCCATGTTTGAGGCCGTGAGCGGCTTTACCACAACCGGAGGAAGCATAATCACCGATGTTGAGGCTCAGAGCCACGGAATACTTTTCTGGCGGGCACTGTCACAATGGGTTGGCGGCCTGGGAATAATACTGTTCATGCTGGCCGTACTCCCGGCGCTCAACAAATCTGCCGGAATATCCATGTTCAATGCCGAGGCCACAGGCATATCACACACAAAACTGCACCCACGCATCAGGCAGACGGCAATATCATTATG
>JAUNPQ010000051.1:17695-18600 GCA_030536615.1 Bacteroidales bacterium
GGTGTATATGCTTCTTTGACCGGCATTGCAATAGCGATTTTGTGGATAGGTCCTATGGATTTCTTCGATGCCGTATGCCAGACCCTGACAGCCATCAGCACAGGCGGTTTTGTGACACATAACGACGGACTGATGTTCTGGGACTCGAACTACGTGTACTATGTCATGACTGCCGTGATGTTTGTGGGGGGTATGAATTTTCTGCTTATATACGGCGTATGGCGAGGACGTTTCAGGGAGATGTTCCGCAACGATGTGTTCCGCACCTACGTCGGAATCATTGTGTTTGTCTACCTGTTATGCCTTTTAAACGCTGTGTTGCGCGGACAGGCGGACACTTTGCGCGAAGCGTTCATATTCCCGTTATTCCATATTGTAGCGGCAATAACATCATCAGGCTTTGGCGTCCCCGGAGTGGAGTCATGGGGCTCTTTTGTGCTTGGCATAACATTATTGCTGATGCTCATCGGAGCCTGCGCCGGCTCAACAACCGGAGGTATGAAGATAGACCGGCTGATGGTGCTGCGGCGCAACATCACCGGAGAAGCGAAAAAGATGATATTTCCCAAACGGACTTATGTTGTGACATTGAACGGAAACTCGCTCGACACCGGACTTGTGTCACGCATAACAGCGTTTGTGACACTTTATCTTTTTCTGATATTCGCCTCAATGCTTATAATAACCCTTACAGGCTATTCTTTTTCTGATTCATTGTTCATGTCAACCTCAGCGATGGCATGTAACGGTCTTGGCTATGGTGTCACAGGCGCAGAAGGAGGATTTTTCTACCTGCCGGCGGGTGTAAAATGGCTGCTGATAGCAGATATGCTCGTGGGTCGTCTGGAACTCTTCACTTTCCTTGTGCTGATGTTCCCGGCGTTCTGGCGCAGATAAATCAGGAT
>JAUNPQ010000052.1 GCA_030536615.1 Bacteroidales bacterium
ATAGTATAGATAGCAATCTCTATATCTACATATCAGACATATCATTGGCATCATGTTGTGGCTTATCATCTGAGCCGGATGATGTTATCAGAGTGTTAAAGTCAGATACACTGTCAAATACATTTGTAATAAGGGTTCTAAAGACAGCGGACAGATATAACGTGCGTGCAATTTCACCTAATTATGGCATGTCGTTTGAAATAGATGTGGACAGCCTGATCTCTGTCGATTCAGTGATAAAAATATACGAAACGATCCAGATTCTTCCGATGAGAAAATATGACAACACAAAATCGGTTCGCCCAAAAGGAGTCACGAACGTAAAATTGGTTGGACCTGAAGAACGTAGTAGGAAATAACCTATTGGTGGGTCAAATGGAGATTGAAAAGGCATACGGCTTTACAACGGGACCGGCGTTTTGAATTCAGAAGAATATAAATTTTCAACATTTGTAAACGCAGTAAAAAAGATTCACAAATGGAAACCAAAAACAAAATAACAGTCATTGTGATAGGAATTGTGATAAGTGTAATGTCCCTGATGTCGTGTAAGACTAAATTCTCACCGGAGCCGTATCAGAAGTCAGATTGTTACGATATAGAGGTAGTAGAATGGACTGAAGGATGCAGATTGGAAGTGCCATATTTTAGATATAAGTTGCCAAAGAAATTATTTAAAGAAGGCATTGGTGAAAGAGCAGCGGCTCTGAATCAGCTTAAGGATAACCAATATGTTTTTATTGTATATGAGCCATATAAATTTAGATATTGTCGTTATGATTCGTTGGACTTTGATGGATTGATGTGCATACTTGAGAGTGAATTTGTATATGAGGATTATAGATATTATTCCGAAGTAAAGAATATCCCTCAACGCATTATGAAAGCAGAAAGCAATAACAGGATAAATCATATATTTAGAAAGGATGGTTTTGTAATTGGATTGCTCAATTTTCTGCCCAAGAATAAAGACAGTATAACAAAGTTGATTGAAGAATCCTTTACTGTCAAATATGCCTTGTACCCTGAATACGAGGACACTCTCATTATTGGTAATAATCAAATAATATTGTGAAAGTTATTAGAACAGGTTATTTCATATGCGTCTGGATTGTTGCTCTTGTGGAGGTGTCTGTGAACGTCTTGGCGCTGTCAGCGACCGCCTGCACATCGGCAACCGTTGGCAGTCACACTCGGGTCTTAACTGGTATGACAACACCGCCCGCATGCACGACCCCCTCCTGCTCCGCTTCACCACCCAGGATCCCCTCGCCGGCAAAAACACCACTTCCTTTTTTTAATGCTCCGTTGCATGGATGATTAAAATTTTGTAATTTCGTGCCATTAAAATCATTTTAGCGTGACTCAGCGCATAATCATCAATCTAACAAACTAAAGATATGCTGGTAATAGGTATAGCCGGAGGAACCGGATCAGGCAAGACCACAGTGGTCAACAAGATAATCAATTCTTTCCCTGCCGGAGAGGTTGCCGTTTTACAACAAGATGCCTATTATAAGGATTCAAGCCATATCCCGCCGGAAGAGCGCAGCAAAATCAATTTTGACGAGCCGGATGCCATAGAATGGACGTTGCTTGAAAAACATCTTGACTGTTTGCGTCGAGGAGAATCCATTGAGATGCCAACATACTCATACATAACATGCACACGCCAGCCGGAGACAATAAAAATTGAGCCTCGCGATGTGATAATCATTGAAGGAATTCTTGTGCTGACAGAGCCATCGTTACGTGATAAGATGGATGTGAAAGTGTTTGTTGACGCGGACCCGGATGACCGTCTTATCAGGGTTATTGCGCGTGACTGCATACAGCGAGGCCGCACGCCTAAGATGGTCATAGACCGCTATCAGGCAATTCTTAAGCCAATGCACCTTCAATATATTGAACCGGCAAAACGCTATGCGGACCTCATTGTCCCACAGGGAGGCAGCAACACAGTGGCTATTGGTCTGCTGACTGATTACATTGAAAGTCGTCTCAATAAAACTCAGAAATGACACATAATTCAATAGATGTGCCGCAAGCCGGAGTTGACATTGAAAAACCGGTGACGGAAATTGCCGGTAGTCCCGAGGGTGACAACGTTAATAATCCCGTGGCCGACAATGCCGATGGCAAGATGACCCTGCGTACAGAAGGACTTGTTAAGATATACGGACGGCGTATGGTGGCTGATCATGTGTCAATAAATGTTACTCAAGGCGAGATTGTTGGGCTGTTGGGACCTAATGGAGCCGGCAAGACAACGACTTTCTACATGACTACCGGCCTGATAAAACCTAATGCCGGACGGATATTCCTGGATGATCTTGAGATAACAGATTTTCCTGTATACAAACGTGCCCGCAATGGAATAGGCTATCTTGCACAGGAAGCCTCGGTGTTCCGGACGCTTACGGTTGAGGATAATATCAGGGCTGTACTTCAGATGACTAAGACAAGCAAGGAATATCAGAAAGAGAAACTTGAGAGTCTTATAGCCGATTTCGACCTCGAAAAAGTACGCCATAACAAGGGCAACCGGCTGAGTGGAGGTGAACGACGCCGAACAGAGATTGCCCGATGTCTTGCTATTGACCCTAAGTTCATCATGCTTGATGAACCATTTGCCGGTGTTGACCCTATTGCTGTCGAGGACATACAGCGTGTGGTATATAAACTTAAAGAGAAGAACATCGGTATACTTATCACTGACCATAATGCGTTGGAAACATTGAATATAACGGACAGGGCGTACTTGCTGTTTGAAGGACGCATACTTTTTCAGGGAACAAGTGAGGAACTTTCCGCGAATCCGACAGTGCGCCAGAAATATCTTGGAACAAACTTTGTTTTCAGACGCAAACAGTTTACATGACATCAAAACTACATGTTTCTGACAGTTGTTGTTTTTTTGAAGACTACAGATAAATTTAATTTTTGCATACATATATGACTAACAGAAATCGTTTATATTCATTGTTTGCTCTGATTGTGATTGCATCAGGCACTGCGCTTGGACAGCTCAACCTTGGACGACTGATACAGGGCGCACAGAAAACAGTGCAGGCCCTTACCCTTAGTGACAATGATATAATATCATACGTTCATGAGTATATAACCAAGACTGATGCCGAGAATCAGGTATGTACCGGTAACGATCCCTATGCACAGAGGCTGGCGCGGCTCACCAAAGGCCTTGATGATGTGAACGGCACGCCGTTGAATTTCAAGGTATACAAGAAAGATGAGGTCAACGCATTTGCGTGCGCCGATGGCAGTGTGCGTGTGTACACCGGTCTGATGGATGTCATGACAGACAATGAACTTCTTGGTGTGATTGGTCATGAGATGGGACATGTGGCGCATAAAGACACAAAAAACGCGTTTAAACAGGCATTGTTGAATGCGGCGTTGCGCGATGGCATTGCCGGTGCTTCATCGAAAGTCGGAACACTGACAGATTCCCAACTCGGAGAACTTGGCAATGCACTTGCTTCATCAAAATACTCACAGAAGCAGGAGAACAACGCGGATGATTTTGGATATGATTTTCTGAAAAGTCATGGCAAGAATCCCGTGGCAATGATGCAGTCGTTTCAAAAATTGCAGCAGCTTGAGAATGCACAGGGTGGATCGGCGAATTCAAACTTCATGAATCAGCTTTTTTCATCACATCCCCAGATTGCAAGCCGAATCAAGCGTATGACAGAGAAAGCTACTAAAGACGGCTATCTTGATAAAGCGGGAAATATAGTCCCTGAGAAAGATCCTTCATATAAACCTGCTGCCAAGGCAACCAAGACAAGCAGTAAGAAAAGTTCCAAGAAGTCCAAAAGCAAAAAGTAACGCCAAAAAATAAACCAGTCGCATAGTTATGGTAAATGGGTTTATAAGGGTCGCAGCGGGCGTTCCATCGGTGACTGTCGCAAATCCTGAGAGGAACGCTTCGTCAATCATCGCGCAGGCTCATGATTTGTGTGGCAAAGGTGCTTCTCTAATCGTTTTTCCGGAGATGTGCATTACCGGCTATACCTGCGGTGATCTGTTTCACAACTCATTGCTGTTGCAGGAATCAGAGGTCGCATTGCGTAAGATTGTTGAAGCATCACGTTCCATCCCGGCGCTTTTGGTTGTCGGTGCGCCTATTGTGAATGGCAATGCTCTGTATAATTGTGGAATAGTCGTTTCAAACGGTAAAATTGTAGCGGCTGTCCCCAAAACCTATCTGCCCAATTACAATGAATTTTACGAGAAACGCTGGTGGCGTCCCGCCGATGTGACAGCAGAAACATATTGTATCAGTCTTGCCGGTCAGGAAGTGCCGTTCGGCGTCAGGCAATTGATCGATTATGACGGTGTCAGGTTCGGTATAGAGATATGTGAGGATTTGTGGACACCTGTGCCTGCCTCAACAAATTCGGTGCTGCAGGGAGCTGATGTCATATTGAATCTCAGTGCCAGTGACGCGTTGGTGGGTAAATACAACTATATATGTAATCTTGTGTCTCAGCAAAGTGCACGCTGTTTGTGCGGATATGTATATGCATCTGCCGGTTATGGCGAATCATCGACAGACCTTGTTTTTGATGGGATTGCGTTGGTTGCTGAATGCGGGACAATTCTCAGCAGAAACAAACGGTGGCAGTCAGGGCCCACATATGCCATGGCAGATATAGATATTGAAGCCATACGCCGCGACCGCATTCATATGGGGTCATTCAGCGATTGCGCTACAAATATATGTAAAGGGCGCCTGTTTCATGTTTCGATGGCTTCCGTTGTTAATAGACAAGAGTCAGCGGATGGTAACCTCATGCGTAAGGTAACACCTCTGCCGTTTGTCCCGCAGGGAGAATCTGACAGAGACGAACGTTGCAGTGAAATTGTCAATATCCAGGTCTCCGGATTGGCCAGGCGTCTTGATGCCACGGGTTGTAAAAAACTCGTTGTCGGAATTTCCGGAGGTCTTGACTCAACACTGGCGCTCCTTGTCGCAGTAAAGACATACAGACGTCTGGGACTTGATGTACGCGGTATAATTGGCGTGACAATGCCGGGATTCGGAACATCCGGTCGTACGCATGAAAATGCAGTAGCGTTGATGGAAGTTCTTGGTGTGTCAAGCCGTGAGATATCCATTGTTCCCGCTGTTGAGCAACATTTCCTTGACATAGGGCATGATTCGTCTGTGCATGATGTGACGTATGAGAACGCTCAGGCACGCCAGCGCACATATCTTCTGATGGATATCGCCAATCAGGAAGGAGGAATGGTGCTTGGCACGGGAGATCTGTCCGAACTTGCTCTTGGGTGGGCCACTTATAATGGTGACCATATGTCAATGTATGGTATCAATGCCGGTGTGCCTAAGACACTTGTACGCCATCTTGTTGAATGGTTTGCCAGGACAGACAGCGCTATACATGATATACTTGCAGATATTATTGACACACCGATCAGTCCGGAACTTATACCGGTACACGAGGATGGGTCTATAAGCCAGAAAACAGAAGACCTTGTAGGTCCGTATGAACTGCATGACTTTTTCTTGTATTATACGTTGCGGTATGGCTTCTCCCCGGCACGTATTTATTTTCTGGCCCGGCATGCATTTTCAACAGAAGAATATCCTGACGGTCTGATCAAGAAATGGTTAAAGACATTCTGCCGGAGATTTTTCAACCAACAGTTCAAGCGCTCATGCATGCCTGACGGGCCTAAGGTTGGTTCTGTGTGTCTTTCGCCACGTGGGGACTGGCGTATGCCGTCCGATGCATCATCGGCAGCGTGGCTTGCCGAGGCTGAGATGCTTTGACCGATTAAGCCGGGAATTCCCACAGTTTTTCAGATAGCGTTGCCATTTATTATTAAATGCTATCTAAGTCGCTGGCTCTCAGTGATCCTTTCCTCCTCGGGAGCTATGAAATAATCCCTGTCTTTTGGCACAATATTTTTCCTTTTTTGAGTCTCAGACTTTTTGCGGGCATTTTTTGTACTGTCTTTTCTTGATTTTTTATTTTTCTTCTTGACGGGAGTTTCTTTGAAAGTGCTGTCGGCAATTGTCTCTTTGACCGGAGGACCGATGTCTTTATGCCGCTGACAGTCAGAGAAAGCTACGCATGAGATGGCTATACATGCGGCAACGCATGTGCTCAGAAAGGCTATTCTTTCCGCTGCTGTACTTTTTGAACCGGTATTTTTATGACGCATGGCATTGCATATAGTCCGGAACAAAATTAGTGTTTTATATGAAGATGTGCAAAAAACGCAGATGTATATTTAGTCGTTTGCACGATATACCGGTTATTTCAGAATACTTGATGTTGTACCCATCTGCTGCATGGCTTCGTTCCCTCGTTGCACTTTCTTGCCGAATCCGAATGTATAGGTGGCTGTAACATACACATAGCAGTGATAGCTTGTGTTGAAATATGTCTTCTTCACATCATAATTGGCGCTTGTGGTTTCGGATGTGGCAGCGCGCCAGTTCCAACGGAAAGGATTTGTGAGGCGTCCCTGTATGCTCCAGATTGAGTTGCCCCAACCAATAATGGCTGTATAGGCACTCTTGTCCTTCATCCAGGCTCCGTTGACGTAACCGTCACAGTATTCCCGAGGGGATTGGTATTGAAGTCCGAAGTTCCAACCGCCGACATAATAGAAAGCCTGAACCCACCATAATACTGCTTGTTTTGTCCAATCGAAAGGCTTGCCATTGCGAACTATGCGATGAGCGACTTGTCCGTTAATCATCAATGACTTGTTGAACAATCTGGCCGTGCCCTGCACTCCGTACAACCATGATGAATAGTTGCCGATGCCTTTTTGCTGAATTGTGCGCAATATGCCGTCGGGCGTTGCCTTATATACATAAGCGTAACGGTCTGTGATTACTGTTGTCTGTCCGAATGCGGCGAAATTGAATTTGTTGTTAGGCATCAGCACATATCGTAAACTTCCATCCCAACTCTTGTAGGGGTTGACATCTGGATTACCCGTGAAACTGAACAAAGGATTGGATTGTATGACAGCCGTACTGCGGTAGGATGAGGCGAGTGTCCATGTGGCATGATGGAACTCTGCGCTGAGGGAGTTTTTGTTGTTGAAAGCATACTGTAGCGAGAGATCCATCCACGGCTGTGTGGCATGTTCGGATGCGTCGCCCAATTTTGATCGGTCGTAGTTGAAACCTCCGCCTATGAGACCGTTGAACTTGTCGTTCTTGAAATTGTAGAATAGTCCGGGCCCAACACGGTAGGTTGTCAATCGGTCCGAGGTGTTGGATGTACCTGAATAAAGTGTGCGGTTAGACAGAAGGGTTCCGTTGAGTATGCCGGTTATACTGCCATATTTACCGAAATCATGTATGAACCGCAGCTGTGCGGTGGCGCGATGCGAGTCATCTTTTGCACCGTTGGCAAATGCAGATCCTCCTGCCTCGGAATAAAGCGTATGCTGATTTGTATGCGCATATGAGTAGTAGGGATTGAAGCTAAGAGTGTTGCCTTTGGGAAGAATGAAGTTCCAGAAGCCGGAATATGTTATGGAGTTTGTGCGGCTGTTCTGTTCGTCGGTGTATTCTGTCAAGGGGAAATCAGCCGGAAAGAAGCGTACAGACCCGGCAGTGTTCTGCTTGGGTGACTGGAAGAAGTTTGCGCCCAATGTGTTGACCAGCGTAATCTTGTCAGTGGTGTAGGTTGCCTTGATTGTCGGCCAGTAGGAATGCTGCCGTGTTCTGGCATAATCAGGTTCAGATATGCGCTTGAAAGTCTTAATAGAGCCATTGGTTTGCGGAAGACGGTAGGTCTCGACTGTTGACTGGCTCAGGTGGTCGTTGGCCGAATACCACGTGCCTACACCGATATCGTAGGTCATGCGCTTGTATTGCAGCTTGGAGAAAAGATTGAGTTGACCTGAGTTGGCAATGAAAAACTCACCTGCATATGCTTTGACATAGCCGCCGTACTCATATTTCTGCATGATGAAGTTGATTACATGTTGCGAACCTTGAAAGCGCGGATCGGTGGGGAAATCGAAATATTCAACCTTTCTGACATCAGCCATGCGCATACCGTTGAGGTCCTGTTCGGATGCCGGGATATAATCAATATAAAGGTCAACCTTTTGGCCGGAGTTAGTGGTTACGGAATTACCGCTTATCAGTCCGAGTTGCGGAATCGCCATATGGTTGAGCAGTTCCGGACCGTTTTGAGCGGAATTGCGCTGACGTTTGGTGGGAATATAGGTTGAAACGGTCGCTGATGTGCGTTGTAACTGTCCTTCTACGACAACTTCTTTGAGGTTTTTCGCGATACTATCCGATGTTTCTGTCTGCGCCAATGACGTTATTGCGCACAAGGCGCAGATTGCTGATGTGATGATGGAATATTGCATTTGCATAATGGATTTTATCTATAAAACACATATCATAGCAATATGTAACATCCCTGATGAGATAATAAATGTGCACAAAAAAGCCGGGATATATTTCCCGGCTTCTATGATGAGGTGAGGTTGTAAGGATTATTTGTAGCGGTAGAGTGGGGAATAGCCGTTGGAGCGTACCATATCCTTGATGACATTGCCCCCATATGCTTTCTTGGCGTTGATGATGTCAAGTTTCATGATCGGAGCACCCGGCGTGAGGATGAAATCATTCAGGTCTACCCACATAATAGAAGGATTGAGAGTTGTACCATAGTAATATGTGAGTTTTCGCTGGTCAGCGACAGAGCGCCATCGTGTGCTGGATATCTCAGGCTGTTCAGGCACACTTATGCCCACGGGGACGGCACAGTTGAATATAACGCCGAACACGCCGGCAATAGCCATGTCATGTGAAGCATTCTTTGGTACAGCGTTTATATAGAATGAAGCACGTGCAAAACGGTCATATGAGCGGTTTGTGCCGGGAAGCATGTGCATGCCACCCACTTCCGACCAGTATTTTTCCACGGCAAGCTGTTGGTCATATGGGGGAGCATTGGTCAGGACCTGATACTGATAGCCCTCATGTATCTGGAGTTCGCCGTCAATATATTCTATTATTGCCGAATAGCCATGCATGTCACTGATTGCCATATGCAGGGTGGTTGATGACCCGCCCGGCATCTGCGGTGCATCTATGCGGAACACATCCTTTTTCAGCTGTGCAACAGCTTCGGCGGTTGTGGCAAAATTGTCAAGGACATAGTGAACCCATACTGATGAACTCATCAGCAGACGGGTGTCATGAGGTTTGGAATATGATGTGCCGGGAAGATAAAGCAGATTGCAAACAAGTCCCTGTTCATTCATACCTTCAGTAGCGCCCATATCGTAGCCTATGGCGGCCACAGATCCGTACTTGGCTGTCCATGTCAGCGTGCTGTCGGCAACATCATAGCCGGAGCGTGTGATACCCTGTGGAAAAACATACAGGTTTGTGGCTATATCCTCTTTCCAGTCAAGATTGCGGCCGGTTATAGCATAGCCGTCATCGCCTATATAAACAACGCGTGTGCATGCATCGGAATGCTGCGCGCATGACAATGCAATGGCGATGGTAAGAAAAATCGAGTGGATTGCTCTCATAACAAAAATAATTGAGTGTTGTAATTAATTAAAATTATAACATTCAATTATTAGAGGTTGTTTAATAACATTGATTTAGTTCCGCGGACCTACCGGAGGCGGTCCGGGTTTTATGGGTCCCATAGTCGGATTTCCGTAGCTGTGGCCGCTTTTTGAACGAAAAACCTCGTATAGGATACCGCCTACATCAACACCAAGTTCTGCCCCGGAGGATGTGCGGAAATACGGCATTACGATAGGACGTGTTTCCCATGCATTGGTGAATATGTTCTGCTGGGTGCTCGCGCCGGCTTTGATGCCCCAGTGTTCAGCGAATCTCCAGTTCAGATATCCTCCCAGCGAAGGGACTCCGGCCATTTCCCGGATGCCGGGATGCGGAATTCTTGTCCGGGTGTAATAATTTCCGAACAGTGTCAGCGACAGACGCTCAGAAAAAGAGTAAGTCATCGAGCCGCCGAATGACCATTGTGTGGTCAGGCCGCGGAAATATCCGAATTTGGCGGCCCCTGCTGAGGCAGTGATGTTTAACGGACCGAAGTTCTGGCTCAGGTTCAACGCACCTTTTTCCACACCGGCCAGTCCCGGGTAATAGGCGCGGGAGCCGTTGGCGAAAAATGCTCCGGTTTTCCATGTGCCGATATTCGCCACTCCGGGGTAAAATGATACGGCAGGAATCCGAAAATTAATCAGAGAGTTGGTGCTTCCGGATATGTCTGCCGGTGCCCACTGGAAATCAAGGGGCGCGGTTAAGGATGGATTTGTGTATCGCCACGGCATTCCGGATGACATATCCGGAGTCTCGAATTCATGTGATCTGTCATACAGATTCAAGCTGTCTGTATTGATACGCAATGTGTCGGACCGTTCAGGAATCTGCGCATATGTGGTCATGGCCGAAATAGCCATGACCACATAAATGCCGATATATTTTATTGGAGCAGACATGATATATCAGGAGAGATAAATGTCTGTCACTTTTTAATGCCGTCGCGGATAAGCAGGGCGTCAATCGTGGGCTCGCCGCCGCGGAAACGTCTGTAGAGTTCGGCAGGATTTTCACTTCCGCCTTTTGTCAGTATGTTCTCTTTGAATGATTTTGCGGTTGCCGGATCAAAGATACCGTTTTTCTTGAATACTGAGAATGCATCGGCATCAAGAACTTCTGCCCATTTATAGCTGTAATATCCTGCTGCGTAGCCGCCGGCAAAAATATGGCTGAACTGCGGTGAGACAAGAGAGCCTTCAACCGGCTCGAATATTTTGACGGGCTCAACGGCTTCTGCTTCAAATGCAATGGCATCATCCACGGGCGCTGTTGTTGTGTGCCATGCCATATCCAGAAATCCGAACATAAGCTGACGCAGGCATGCATAGGCAGCTCCGTATTGTGATGAGGTGATCAGCGCGTTGACAAGTTCTGCCGGAACAGGTTCGCCGGTCTGATAGTGTTTTGCAAATCCATCAAGGAATTCGCGTTCAGTGAGATAATTTTCATTGAACTGTGAAGGCAATTCAACAAAGTCACGATATACGTTTGTTCCGGAAAGTGATGAATATGTTCCGGAGGCCAACAGTCCGTGCAGGCTGTGCCCAAATTCATGCAGGAAAGTCTCAACTTCATAAGGAGTGAGCAGGGAAGGCTTGTCGGCAGTGGGTTTGGTGAAATTCATCACAATTGACACATGGGGACGCGAGTCCGTGCCATCGTCATCTTTCCATTGTTCCTTAAAGTTGGTCATCCATGCGCCCGGACGTTTTGATGGCCGCGGGAAGAAATCAGTGTAGAGCACACCGACGTATTTGCCATCGGCATCAGAGACTTCAAAAGCTTTTACATCAGGGTGATATACCTCTATGTCCGGATTTTCCTTGAACTGCAGGCCATAAAGTTTTGTGGCCAGTCCAAATACGCCGTCAATGACATTGTTAAGTTCAAAATATGGGCGCAATGCTTCCTCGTCAAAGGCATACTTGGCTGTGCGGTGTTTGTTTGACCAATAGCTGTAGTCCCACGGTTTGAGCTCAACCGGTTTTCCCTCAGCAGCCGATGCAAAAGCGGTGAGCTCTGCCATTTCTGCTTTCATGGCAGGAGTGTAGGCCTCGCGTAACTGGTTGAGCAATTCATATACCTTTTCCGGTTTCTGTGCCATTGTGTTCACAAGTGAATAGCTTGCGTAGGTGTCATGGCCAAGAAGTTTTGCCAGCTGGCGTCGGGTATCGGCGATTTTTTTAATGATCTCGATGTTGGAGAATTCGCCGGACGTGTTGCGGCCCGAATAGAGACGGTACATTTTCTCGCGCAGGTCTCGTCTGTCCGAATATTTCATGAAAGCCATATAGACGGGAGCATCCAGAGTGAAAAGATATTCACCATCATGGCCATCTTCTTTTGCCGCCAATGCTGCAGCTTCAATCTGGCTCTCCGGCAGCCCGGTCAGATCTTCGGCTTTGAGGTATATCTTATATGTGGGAAGTTCTTTCTGCACATTCTGGCCGAATTGAGTGGTCAGGGCCGAGAGTTCGGCGCTGAGACGTTTGAATTCCTCACGTGCCTCACCCTCAAGTGTGGCACCGCTCTGCGCAAATGAGTCGTATGTGCGCTGCAGCAGCATGGAGTCCTCTTTGCTGAGGTCATATTGTCCCTTGTGGTCATATACATATTTTATACGCTTCCACAGATCGCGATTCAGTATGATTGAGGTGGAATAGTCACTTAGTTTCTGTGAGGCATCGATGGATATGCGCATCATCTCGTCGTTGCTATTTGCGGACAGCAGCGGATAGAACACATTCAGCACGCGGTTCATGTCTGCGCCCACACGTTCAAGCGCCACGATAGTATTTTTGAAGTCAGGAGTGGCCTGATTGTCTGTGATGGCTTTTATCTCTTTGTTGGCCAGATCTATTCCGCGATCAATGGCAGGCATCCACTGGCTGTTGTCAATGGATTTGAAAGGCGCGGTGCCATGAATGGTGTCGAAAGGCTTGTAAAATGGATTTTCAGCATTCGCCATAATTGCTATAAATGTTACCAGCGTTAATAAAATCTTTTTCATATTGATCTAATGGAAATTTGCAATAATGATTTCACCGCAAATGTAACAAAAAAATCCGGTCCGTCAAAAACCTTGACGGACCGGGGTATATTTAATCAGCCTGTGGCTGAATTATTCATAATAACTTTTGCTGATGGAGAAAGCGAATTTGTTGCGGTAAGCCACGCAGAGAACTACTGTCAGCAGGCAGAGCACTGTGGATATTATGAAAGGAAATATGCCGTCAATGGCTTGTCCCGAGATCTTGCATATGCCTTGTGTTATGAACGGTTCCAGAACAATTGCCGAGTAGTTTGCCGTCAGGACAACTGACAGGGCGAGTGTGGAGCGTGATGCCAGACATACGGTCTGGGTCGCTTTGTCATAGAACAGCGGCTGGAGAATTCCATATCCAAGACCAATCAGTATAACGCCGACTCCCATGCAGAATACGGACGGGATGAAGGTGAAGACGGCCATTCCGGCAAGGACTATAGCTGCTGCGACAATAATGGTGTTGGCTTTTGTGAAGTGTATTATGCGCGTAAGCGAGAATCCGGAGACAAATACAAAAAGGAAATAGATTGATGTCAGCGTTCCGGTTATGGATGTGTCAAAGTGACGGGCTTTCACCAGAAACGGAGTGTATTCAGAAATTGATATTGTTGACCACGTGAGAAGGAAGTACAATCCGAAAAGGGTAAGCAGACGATACACGGATATTCCGGATTTGTTGCACTTCATCTGCGGGTCAGACGTCTGTGTGGCATTGGGCTGATTCTTCTCATTCACAACAGGATTGAGCTCCTCATAAGGAATAAGTCTGAAGAACGGCATAAGGGCCAGTGGAATCAGGCATACACCATACACCAGAAACGGGAGATGCCAGTTGAACATGCTCAGCCAACCCACAGCGAATGTCGCAACCACAAGAGTGAGGTTTGAGATGGCAGACTGCAGACCCATCTGTCCCATAAGCGGTTTGCCGGCAAAGGTGTCGGAGAGCAGACCGGTTGAGAACGGGATAAGCAGGCCTGCGCCGATTCCGAGTGTGCAACTGAACAGAATCAGTGCAAGCATGGAAGTGGACAGCATATATCCTACTGTTGAGCCGGCAAAGATCAGGAGCGCGGTGCAGATTATTGTCTTCTTGTGGGTGGTTGTTGACAGTTTGCCGGACATCAGCACAAACGGGATGATGAGAAGGTTGGGGCATACGGTCAGCAACTGTGTCTCAAGGGCGGTGGTGTCCGGAAAAATTTTGCTTAGGGTACCCAGCATAGGTGTCACAGCCAGCCCCGGTAGATTTACAATCAGGGAGAGCGACATTATAGCAAGCCATGCCCGTGGGTCGAGAGGCATTTTGCCGGTGTTTAAGGGTTTCATCGTAGTGATGTATGTTTATTGGTTGAAAATCATATTATGAAATAGTAACAACGCAAAAATGGAAACGTTCAAAAAACTTTATAAATAAAAATGCCTTAAAAAATTTTGCTAATACGTTGGAAAGTCGTACCTTTGCACACCGATTATGTCCAAAACATTCTTTTTGGCATGCGTTTTCTTGCGGTTTTTGGCCGAGCCGCAGGTTGATAATTGCCAGTTTAACTAACTGTAAATCAAATTAAAGAAAGTGGATACTTTAAGTTACAAGACATTGGCTGTAGGCCCTCAGGCTTTGGAAAAAGAATGGGTGGTCATTGATGCCACTGACCAGGTTCTTGGTCGTCTCTGCGCAAAAGTAGCGAAAATTCTGCGCGGAAAATACAAACCCGGCTACTGCCCCTACATGGATTGCGGCGACAATGTCATCATCATCAATGCTGACAAGATTGTCATCACCGGTAAAAAGATGACAGACAAAATCTACCTCAATTATACAGGTTATCCCGGCGGTCAGCGTGAGCTGACTCCTGAAGTTCTCATCAAGAAGTCATATAACAAGCACGTTAAAAACGGCATTCATCCTCTGTTCATGCGCGTCATGAAAGGCATGCTGCCAAAAAATCGTCTTGGACGCCGTCTCATCGGGAACATGCACGTATATAATGGTCCCAACCATCCCCACGAGGCACAGAACCCCAAAGTCATTGACATTAACAAATTGAAATAATTGAAGAAATGGAATCAGTTAATGCAGTAGGCCGCCGTAAGGCCGCCGTGGCACGTGTAATTGTTAAAAGTGGAAACGGTGCCATCACAATCAACAAACGCCCTCTGGAAGTTTATTTCCCATCTTCCATTCTTCAATATATTGTAAAACAGCCTCTGGAGACTCTTGATGTCATCGGAAACTATGACATTCATGTGAATCTTGACGGCGGCGGCTTCAAAGGACAGGCAGAGGCTCTGCGTCTGGCCATAGCCCGTGCTCTTGTCAAAATCAATCCTGAGGACAAGTCAGCCCTCCGCAAGAAAGGCTTCATGACACGTGACCCCAGAGCTGTAGAGCGTAAGAAACCCGGACAGCCCAAAGCACGCAAGCGCTTCCAGTTCTCGAAACGTTAATTTTTTACGGATAATTTTGGACATCCAAATAAAACAAGTGTTTAGTATCTAAATCGCGGCGATGGACGCGTTCCCTACGCCGGGATTGTTTAATCTCAGAACGTAAACAAAACAAAAACAAATCATGGCAAATCCAACATTTGACCAACTTCTTGAAGCAGGCTGCCATTTCGGCCATCTCAAACGTAAATGGAATCCTGCTATGGCTCCGTACATCTTCATGGAGCGCAACGGTATCCACATCATAGATCTTTATAAGACAGCAGCCAAACTTGAGGATGCAGCCGCTGCTCTTAAGAATATCGCCAAATCAGGCAAAAAAGTGCTTTTTGTCGCTACAAAGAAGCAAGCCAAACAGGTAATCGCCGATAAGGCTCAGGCCATCAATATGCCCTACGTTATTGAACGTTGGCCCGGTGGTATGCTCACCAACTTCCCCACCATCCGCAAGGCTGTCAAAAAGATGACATCCATTGACAAGATGAGCAAGGACGGCACATTTGACAACCTCTCAAAGCGCGAGCGTCTTCAGATAACCCGTCAGCGTGCAAAACTGGAGAAGAACCTTGGCTCTATCGCAGATCTTAACCGTCTCCCGTCAGCATTGTTTGTTGTTGACGTGCTCAAGGAGCACATCGCTGTTGCCGAAGCAAACCGTCTCGGCATTCCTGTGTTTGCAATCGTTGACACCAACAGCGATCCTGAAAACATCGATTTCGTAATTCCGGCAAATGACGATGCTTCCAAGAGCATCGAGCTTATCCTTGACACCGTTGTAAATGCAATGGCAGAAGGTCTGGAAGAACGTAAAGTAGAGAAGATTGATGCTGAAGCTGCCGGCGAGAACGATGAGAATGCAGCTCCCGCTCCCAAGCGTGAGCGTCGTCGCGTGCGTCGTTCCGAGGCTACAGTTGAAGCACCTGCAGAGGAGCCTGTAAAAGCAGAAGAGGCCTCAGAAGAAGCCGCTGCTGAATAAATTTTACTATAAATTATACAAACATACGCAATTATGGCAGTCTCAATTGAAGACATCAAAAAACTACGTAAACTTACCAGCGCCGGTCTGAGCGATTGCAAGAACGCACTCAATGAGACCAACGGTGACATGGAAGCTGCCGTTGAAATACTCCGCCAGAAAGGTAAAGCTATCGCTGCCAAGCGCGAGGACCGTCAGGCATCGGAAGGATGTGTCCTTGCCAAGGCTGAGGGCGATTTCGCTGCTATTGTGGCTTTGAAATGTGAAACAGATTTCGTTGCTAAAAATGCAACTTTTGTTGAACTGACAGAGAAGCTGCTTGATCTGGCCATTGCCAAAAAGGTAAAAAATGTTGATGAACTGAAAAACCTGACAGTTGACGGACGTACTGTAGCTGAACTCGTTGTGGAGGAATCAGGCAAAACCGGTGAAAAGACAGAGATTGGTGCTTTTGAGTATCTTGAGGGCTCATCGGTTGTTGCATACAATCATTTCGGCAATAAGCTCAGCACTATTGTTTCTTTCAATAAGACCGGTGTTGACGCACAGGTTATGCGTGACGTGGCCATGCAGGTTGCCGCTATGAACCCCGTGGCTGTGAACCGCGAGGCTGTGCCCGCCGCTATTGTTGAGAGCGAGTATAACGTAGCTGTTGAGAAAACTAAAGAGGAGCAGGTTAAGAAAGCCGTTGAGGCCGCGCTTAAAAAAGCCGGTATCAATCCCAACCTTGTTGACAGCGCCGACCACATTGAAAGCAATATCGCCAAAGGCTGGTTGACCCGCGAGGAAGCTGACAAAGCAGAGAAGATCGCTGCCGAGACAGCAGCTGCAAAAGCTGCAAACCTGCCTGAGCAGATGATCAAGAACATTGCTCAGGGTCGTGTAAACAAATTCTATAAGGAATCATGCCTTATGGAGCAGGAGTTTGTGAAAGATGCCAAAGTGACCATCGGTCAGTATCTTGAGTCGACAGACAAAGGCCTTGTTGCAGTTGATTTCAAGCGCGTTAACCTCAACGAGGATTAATCCGTACAACATCCATAATAGGTTAGGGGAGATGTTTTCATCTCCCCTAACTGTTTTTAGCTGATTTTGATTGCGTTTCAACTCATATAAGTATCACGTACGGGCCGTTGGTGAAATGCCGCCAAACAGATTTCTGTAGAATTGCAGAAGCGCATCAAGCACTATTTGTCTGTCCCAATTCTCAAGAATATACCGGCGACTTACGGATGCCATTTTATGGACCTTTTCCTTATTGTCCAGAATAGAACGCATGGCCTCATACAGCGTCTGTGTGCGTGAGGTATAATCGTTGCCCAATGGAATGACCAAACCGTTATATTCGTTTCGTATTATCTCCCTTGAACCGTTTATGTCAGTGACAATAGCCGGGACTCCCATTGCGCCCGCTTCAAGAACTACATTCGGAAAACCTTCCCGGTGGCTTGGCAGAACAAGCATGTCAGCAGCCGCAAGCCACGGGCGTATATCTTTCTGTTCTCCGGTCATGATTATGCGCGGGTCATTATGCATGATCTGCGTTGTCTCTTGATTTATAGGATCAATGTCGCTTTCGTCAGGTCCTATGATTATCAGGCGGCAGTTGTATTCTTTTAGGCGACTGAATGCATTGACCAATTCGTCTATCCCTTTCTCTGAGGCAATACGTCCAATAAAAAGAAATGTAAATGTGTCCGGTTGCATGAGCTCGGAGGAATCTGATAGGACTTGAGGTGTGCAGTCAAAATATTTGCCATCAATGCCACGTACGTTCCCATTGGCAAGAATATATAATGGTTTGCGCGTTATTGAACCGTCAAATAGGTCCTTACGGACGCCTTTGCCTTCGGGGTTTATGTGTGTTGCGCATCGGCAGAGTATTCTGTCTGTAGTTTTCAGAATGTGCCGGCTGATACCTTTGCGTGCAAGTGTGTACACGCAAGGGGACTCCTGCCATTTTTGCTGCCATCATACCCAACAGACCTGCTTTGGGCGTGAGGCTGTGGACCATGTCAGGCTGTTCATGCCTGAAATAGCGGTATAGACGCCATAAAGATTTCAGATCCTGTAACGGACTTATGCGACGTTTCATGGGAATGGCATGGGTGCGCACCTGTTCTCTTTCATATATATTATCAAGAGCTTGTCCGGGCGATGACAACGCAATGACCTCATAACCTTCATCTCTCAATGCTGCGAGCTGCCCGCGGCAAAACACATCAAGAGAGATTGGAATTGTGGAAATTCTGATGATTTTCTTCA
>JAUNPQ010000108.1 GCA_030536615.1 Bacteroidales bacterium
CCCGATGAATGTCACATCTGATGCCTTAAGGATCGATGTAATTGTCAGAAACCGCTTGGGCGCCATTTTGTCGAACATGAAGCGGAGTCCGTCTTCGCTGAGTCCGCCGAATTTTGTTACCGTGGGAGTGATTTCCGGACGGCGGATGTTGTCATCAAGAAATTTCAGATCGTTCTGTAGATTTTTGGCAAGTATGGTGTCGGCATTGTACCGTTCCACATCACTGAGCGAGGCAAAATCCTTTATCTCTTTCTGTCCGTTGGAGGTATATTTGTCCCATTGTTTTTGGATTACGTCTAATTCATTCTGAATCGCCTGCCGGTCAATCTCTTTTATCTCAGCTTTAAGATCTTTAAGAATTTTGTTGTACGTATCAACATATTCCTGCTGGCGCGGATTGCCGGTTTGAATCAATAATTTCTGGAAATCAACGCCGGTGCTTTTTTTGAATATTTTACGGGCCTCGAGCTCCACATGACGGCTGCGCTCTCTGTTATCCATAAGCCGGTGCTTTTGGCCGCGCTTGCGGGCGGCGTAGATGCTTCCCGCAACGCCAACGGCCCCTAATCCCATCAACGCGGCGGCAACAGCTTTGATCTCAGCGGGGTCAGGCGCGACAATATCTCCATCGTAAACGCGTCCCATGGCATCTAAGTCTATGGGTACAGCGGTATCGCCTGTGTCATCGCCTCCGGCAACAGTCATGCCTTTCATCTCATCCGGGACAACGAAGAACATGGCACTTTGGGGAGTGCCGGTGTCTGTTGCTCCTACAGCCATTGCTGTCTCTGATGGGCTGCAAGCCATGTCACCATGGCCGGGGGCGGTCAATGCTCCGGGAGAAACGGTCAACGGTCCTCCGGTCACTGCCGATGTGGCAGGCATTGTGTCAGCCGAGTATTCATCAAGCATGCGACTCACTTTTGCCAGACCGGAATATGCCCGTGTCAGAAGATCAGCCTTCCGGGCATGGTAAGAGTTTGCCCGGACATCAAACTCTTTTATGGCCGCGCGCGCCTCAGCCACAAGCGCCAGGCATCTGCCGTATCTGGCCTCCGCTGCACGGCAGGCACTTTCTTCTGCCGCACATGAATGCTCGTCATCATGACGGCGGCGCAATTCGCAACGGTCCAACGCTTTTTGTTTTTGCTGGAGCACAATGTACAGGGCCTCTAACTTGGCCTCAAACTGTTTCATCAGCCCGTCACAACTCGCCCTGAACGCGGTGGTGGCGCTGTCTGTAGCTGAGGCGTAAGTCTCAAACGAGGCTCTCATTCGGCCGAGTGAGGTTGAGTCAACAATACTTCGGGGCATAAACCTATATTGATAAAGTCAGTAACTGTGAGTGATGTGCCGGAAATTATATCTGTCCGTATTCCGAGATAATTGATGCCTCCTGATCAAGATAACTGCTGTATGATTCAAGATTCGGGACAAGTTTGGTTTCTATGGGTTTCAGCTCCTCATGGTATCTTGTCACGAATGACTGACCCACGGGATCCGCCCATACAAAACTGTTGAGCACATTGTCCATTGCCGCTTTTACCGCAAGGATGTCATCATGTTTTTCTTTCAGTAGCGCCGAGAACCTCACCAGAGCTTCGGCATCAGCTTTTGAAATAGCCATATTTTTCTGTCTTTAAAAGTTAAGGTTTGTGGAATGATACTGTTGGAGAATAGCGATTTTCCCCTGAAGGTAGTTGGCAAACTGTGTCATGGTATCTTCAAGTTTGAGAATGTCCGGATCACTCTGTGTGAAAAACACATCGCGGAATTGCTCCGATTTCTGGTCGCTCCATTCTCCGCTTTCGCCGATAATGCTGTTGATAGCCTGACCTATCTGCGTGCGTATCTCATCAAAATGTCTGGCATTCTGTTCAAGAGACTGTTTAAGCCTGATTAAATCTTCAAAATCTACATTTACTTTACTCATAGTCTTATTTTTGTGTGGATTGATGTTTTTGTTTTAGCTGTTCATTATAATAGTCCGTACATGCCTGGCCTACAATGTTTTCATAATACCTTGCATCTGTTTCCATCCGATTATTGCGATACATATTGTAATTTGCGTATGTCACGTTTTTAGGATAATTCTCATATGCTGTGATAAAATCTGTCTGGTCTGTGGTGCGTTGATCTTTTTTAATCCCTTTGTAATAATTGTATAGATCATCTTGAATCACATGTGCGGCCTCATGTGTAAAGATGCTCATGCGATCGCAGGCAGACATGTTTCCCTCAAGATTCGTGTTGAGTATTGCCAGCCGCGTTTTCCCATAGTGTGAGCCTTCTAAATTCGAGTCAAGAGGTCTGCGGCTCCATGTTATCTCTGAGTTTTCAGAACCTAAAACAGCATCCACAACAGCACGCATCTGGGCCACTGTCACACCTTTGTTGAAATCTATGCGGTTGCGGTTCATAGCAGCTTTCGCGTTGTCATATATTTTTTTGTCCTCCTCTTTGCCACGGGATAAATTTTCATTCGAACCGCGCCATTTAACCGTCCCATCAGGATTCAGACTTATTATAATCCGTTTG
>JAUNPQ010000053.1 GCA_030536615.1 Bacteroidales bacterium
ACGGTCGGACTTATCGGACTGGTCGGACTGGTCTGACGAGTCTGACCGGTCGGATAGGTCCGGTAGATCCGACAAAATCATAGACATGGGTGGGCTGTCAGATTTTTTTGCTATATTTGCAGGTTGAAGCAGCGCATGGAGCGTGCTTTGTAAAATGAGCAAAACAAGTATAGGACAATGACACTTCTGGATATTGTGATAGTGATACTTGCCGTTGCCGGCGCATATGTTGGCTGGCGCAAGGCACTGACCGGACAGTTGGGCGCGTTGGCGGGAATGCTTGCCGGTATAATCCTGTGCCGTTGGTTTGGCGCGGAGCTTACCGCCGCATTCACAAGTCCTGATGATACGCCCAACACTGTGCTGCTGCATACCGTGCTGGCATATGTTGTGCTGGGTGTTGGCGGCTATGTGGGCGTGCGTATTCTGGCCGGAATGATCGGCAAGGTGGCCAGAACGCTGCATATCAACGGGATAAACCGTGCTGCCGGAGCATTGTTCGGAGCATTTGAATGGATACTCGGCCTGAGCATACTGCTCAATCTGTGGGTGGCTGTGTTCCCGGACACAAAACTCAGGTCATCTGACAACCGGCTTGCCGATGCGGTGATGGATCTTGGCCCACGCGTTCTGGGGTCTGAGACAGCACGGCAGATTCTTGATCTCAAGGATCTGGAACGACCGGATTTCCTGGACGGTGAGAAAGCGGACAGTACGGATGTTGTGAACATGTGGGCCGATGATAACGTTTGAACTTTCAGTTATGGACCAGAGCGAAAAGGAAAAAGATAGTCGGAAAGAGTCCGAAAGTACGGGTACAGGCAGTGCCGGCGATACGAGCCGTGATACGATTGACCGTGCTGTTGACTCTGAATACAAATATGGCTTTGTGAGTGATATTGACACTGATGTCATTCCCCGCGGCCTCAACGAGGATATAATACGTCTGATCTCCCATAAAAAAGGAGAGCCGGAGTGGCTGCTTGATTTCCGGTTGCGAGCATACAGGCATTGGCTCACCATGAAAGTGCCCCGATGGGCGCATCTGGACATTCCGGAGATAGACTTTCAGGCTTTGAGCTATTACGCCGCCCCGCGCCAGAAAAAAGCTCCGGACTCGCTTGACGAGGTTGACCCGGAACTGCTGCGTACGTTTGACAAACTCGGCATCCCCCTTGCCGAACAGAAACAGCTTGCCGGGATGGCGGTGGACGCTGTGATGGATTCTGTTTCAGTGAAAACCACTCATCGCGAGAAACTGGCCGAGATGGGCATCATCTTCTGTTCATTCTCAGAGGCAGTGAAAGACTATCCCGATCTTGTGCGCCGTTATCTTGGAAAGGTTGTGCCATATACTGACAATTTCTATGCGGCATTGAACAGCGCCGTATTCTCGGACGGGTCATTCGTATATATACCCAAAGGCGTGCGCTGTCCCATGGAACTGTCAACATATTTCCGCATCAATGCTGCCGGAACGGGACAGTTTGAACGCACACTCATAGTTGCCGATGATGATGCCTACGTGAGCTATCTGGAGGGATGTACGGCGCCTATGCGCGACGAGAACCAGCTGCATGCGGCAATCGTGGAGATTGTGTGCGAGGACCGCGCGGAAGTCAAATATTCAACGGTTCAGAACTGGTATGCCGGTGACAAGGACGGCAAGGGTGGAATATATAATTTTGTGACCAAGCGTGGCCTGTGCCGTGGCGATTACAGCAAAATCTCCTGGACGCAGGTGGAGACCGGATCAGCCATAACATGGAAATATCCCGGCTGTGTGCTTATGGGCACCGGCTCTGTGGGCGAATTCTATTCAGTAGCGGTGACAAACAACCGTCAGCAGGCCGACACAGGCACCAAGATGATCCATCTGGGACGTGACACACGCTCAACCATAGTAAGCAAAGGCATAAGCGCGGGCCATTCGCAGAATTCCTATCGCGGTCTTGTGCGCGTGGCTGCCAAAGCTGACGGCGCAAGAAACTACACACAGTGCGACTCCCTGCTGCTCAGCGACACAAGCGGCGCACATACCTTCCCCTATATGGACATCCACAATGACACTGCCATTGTGGAGCATGAGGCCACAACGTCCAAGATATCGGAGGATCAGCTGTTCTATTGCAACCAGCGCGGCATACCCACTGAAGAAGCGGTGGCGCTGATAGTGAACGGCTATGCCAAGGAGGTGATGAACAAACTTCCCATGGAGTTTGCCGTGGAGGCACAGAAACTTCTTGCCGTTACTCTGGAAGGCTCCATAGGCTGACGGTCATATTCTATCAAGTAACAGAGAATAAAGAACATATATGGAAAATATACTTCTGAAAGTCAAAAATCTCAAAGCCGGGATTGAGGGAAAGGAAATACTGAAAGGTATAGACCTTACCATACGTCCCGGAGAAGTCCATGCCATAATGGGTCCTAATGGATCGGGAAAAAGTACCTTGTCAGGCGTGCTTGCCGGTGATCCCCGGTTTACCGTTACCGGCGGTGAGGCTGTGCTTAACGGTGTTGATCTGCTCTCGCTTGCACCTGAGGACCGCAGCCATGAAGGCCTGTTCCTGTCGTTTCAGTATCCGGTGGAGATTCCCGGAGTGTCAATGGTCAATTTCATGCGCGCGGCCATAAATGCCAAACGGAAATATTTTGGTCAGGAACCGCTCACTGCCAGTGAATTTCTGAAACTCATGCGTCAGAAGCGTGAGATTGTGGAGCTTGACAACAAGCTTGCCGGACGGTCTGTCAACGAGGGCTTTTCAGGCGGAGAGAAAAAGAGAAACGAGATTTTCCAGATGGCCATGCTTGAACCGAAGCTGTCAATACTTGACGAGACAGATTCAGGCCTTGACATAGATGCACTGCGCATTGTGGCCGGTGGTGTCAACAAGCTCAGAACGGACAATAACGCCACAATAGTCATCACGCACTATCAGCGCCTGCTGGACTATATAAAGCCCGACTATGTGCATATCCTCTATAAGGGGCGCATCGTGCACTCCGGAGGTCCGGAACTCGCCCTTGAACTGGAAGAGCGTGGCTATGACTGGATAAAAGAAGAAACTGACCGCAAGAACTGAGCAATATGGCTGACAATTCAGTACAACAATATCTGGATCTGTGGCGCGAGAACCGGGAACTGCTTGAGGCAAAGGCTCCGGCGTTCATGAACGCGGCACGTCATGAGGCTGCCTCCATCCTTGCCGCTACGGGTTTTCCCCGCAAAGGAGACGAGGGATATGCCGAGGCGGATATTGACGCCATTTTCGGCCCTGACCTTGGTGTCAACATAGCCCGTGTGCCGTTCAGAGTGGATCCTTCAGGCGCTTTCAGGTGTTCTGTCCCCAACATCTCCACATTGACCGGTTTTATTGCCAATGACATATTTGCTGCCGGCGATGCGCTTTCGCACCGCCTCCCGGAAGGCGTGAAGGTGTGTTCTATGGCTCAGGCATGGCAGGAGAACCCGGAGCTACTTGAAAAATATTATAACAGAATTGCCCCGCAGGCCAATGGCGCCGTGGCTCTCAACACACTCCTTGCTCAGGACGGGGTGCTTGTGCATGTGAAACGCGGCGTGCGCCTTGAAAAACCGGTGCAGCTTGTCAACATCCTCGGTGGTGCCAACGTGCCCATGCTTGCCATACGGCGTCTGCTGGTTGTATTGGAGGAGAACAGCAGCATAAAGCTGCTGTTATGTGACCACTCGGACGATGTGCAGCCAAACGTTTCTGATGCGGTTGTCGAGGTTCATCTCGCTGCCGGTTCCAATTTACAGATGTATGACATGGAAGAATCATCGTCAGTAACATCGCGCTATGCCAATATCTCTGTGTGTCAGGAACGAGACTCACATCTGCTGCTGAACGTCAGCACATTGCGCTGCGGCACCACACGCAATGACATACGCGTCAGTCTTGACGGCGAAGGCGCTGTGTGCCGTATGTCCGGCATGGCGATATCCGATGGCAGCCAGCTTGCCGACACATCGGCGACGGTGCTTCACAATGCTCCGCGATGTGTCAGCAACCAGACATTCAAATATATTGTTGACGAGAACGGCCGCGGTGCTTTTCAGGGCCTGATAAGAGTGGCTGAAGGAGCGCATCACACGGAGGCATACCAGAACAACCGCAACATACTTGCCGCCCGTACGGCAACCATGCATACTCAGCCACAGCTTGAGATATACTGCGACGATGTGAAATGCAGTCATGGTGCGGCCACAGGCCAGATTGACCCGCGGGCCATGTTCTACATGCAGTCCCGAGGCATTCCGCAGTCCGAGGCCCGTACAATGCTCATGCAGGCGTTCATGGCCGATGTAATTGACGGAGTGGCTATAGATGCCTTGCGCGACAGGCTGCGTCATCTTGTGGAACGACGCCTTTGCGGCATACAGGCCACCTGTGGAAGCTGTGTGCCGGCACAGGCCATGAAATGTGTAAACAAGGAGGCAGAAGATGATTGATGTTGAACTGATACGCAGGCAGTTTCCCATATTGGACCGCAAGGTGTACGGAAAGCGGCTGATATACCTGGACAATACGGCCACATCACAGACACCGGTGCGGGTGGTTGACTGTGTGTCAAAAATGTACACGCACCACCATGCCAATGTGCACCGCGGTGTGCACTGCATGAGCGTCGAGGCCACAGATATGCTCGAGGCCACACGACGCCGGGTGGCTGATTTCATAAACGCCGATGATGCCGCGTGTGTTGTCTTCACCCGCGGCACAACGGAATCACTCAATCTTGTAGCCTCATCCTACTGTCAGCTGCTTGAGGCTGGCGATGAGATCATCCTCACAGTCACCGAGCACCATTCAAACATTGTACCCTGGCAGCTTGCCGCAGGACGTATGGGGCTGAAGATCAAAGTTGTTCCCATCAGGGAGGACGGCACACTTGACCTGGACGTGTACAGGTCGCTGTTCACCGAGCGCACCCGTGTTGTCAGCTTCACACACGTCAGCAACGTGCTCGGGACGGTCAATCCGGTGCGTGAGATGACTGACATAGCCCACAGTCATGGCTGTGTAGCTGTTGTTGACGGCGCTCAGGCTGTTCCGCATTACAAAGTTGATGTGCAGGCTCTGGGTGCCGATTTTTATGTGTTCTCAGCCCATAAGATGTACGGACCGACCGGCGTGGGCGTGTTGTACGGACGTCGCGGACTGCTCGAGAAAATGCCGCCCTATCAGGGTGGCGGCGAGATGATTGGCCACGTAAGCTTCGAAAAGACCACATTCGCTGAGCTCCCCTATAAGTTTGAGGCGGGAACACCGGACTATACCGCCATCCCGGCATTGTCAGAAGCCCTTGACTTTATAAAGAGCGTCGGACTGGACGCCATAGAGGCCCATGAACAGGAACTTTACGATGTGGCCGTTGCACGGCTGCAAACCGAGATACCTGGCTTCAGGATGTTTGGCAATGCGCCGCAAAAGTGTCCCATGATCTCTTTCCTGATAGGGAACGCGCATCACTATGACACGGGGATGCTTCTGGACAGGCTCGGAATAGCTGTGCGCACGGGCCATCACTGTGCGCAACCGCTTATGGAGGCCTTGGGCGTCGAGGGCACGGTGCGGGCGTCATTCGCCGTCTACAACACCCTTGAGGAAGTCGATGCCTTTGTCAATGACGTTAAACGTGTGGCGGAAATGCTGGGATAAAATATATGACGTATGAGAAAACCAATCAAAAATCCTGCCTTGATACTTGCTGTCATGCTTTGCTCATTGCTCTGGGCATGCGGTGGTAATGATGGATTCAGTATAGACGGCTCTGTGGCCGGCAAGCGAACCATGAACCTGCGAGTGGCCTATCCGGGCAGCGACAACGTGAACAATGTGCTTACGGCGGCCCGCGACGGTGTGTTCACCTTTGAGGGAACGGCGCCTGACGATGGTGCGCTGGTTGAGTTCATGGACAATGACTACAAACGCCTCGGGTGTGTTTACGTGCGCAACGGCGATAAGATAAAGGTGACTCTTGACCCCGGCAGCCCTTATTCCATACATATGGAGGGCAATGATGTCTGCGAGCGCTGGCAGAAGTGGATTGATACAAACCGGGAGTCCCTGAAGAAAGGAGATCCGGAAAAGACCAATACCCTTGTGTCACAGTATGTGCGGTCACATCCCGATGATGTCCTCTCGACAATTCTGCTGATAAGTGAATATGATGCAGAAACAGATCCGGCCGGTGCCGAGAAACTTGCCGACGCCATCCACAAGGAGGCACGTCCGTCGTACCTCATCGGAACATGGATAGCGTCCAACAGCCGCGCCGGCAATGCTGCTGTGACCGGCCGGGTGCTTCCCATACAATACGTGTCGGCAAAAGACACCCTTGAGACATTCAGACCCCGTGATGCACGCTATTCTCTGCTTGCTTTCAGCGTGACCGGTAAAATGCGCAGCGATTCCATTGTTCCGGCCCTGCGCCGCCTTGTAGGGCGCCACGGCAAGAAGAATTTCGCGGTGTTTGATCTCTCTCTTGACGAGGATACAATGACATGGCATCGCGGTGTGCGCAAGGACAGTGTGGCATGGGCCACCGCGTGGGTGGCAGGCTCAGTTGCAGCACCCGGAGTGGACCGTCTGGGGATTCCCGCCGTCCCGTATTTTATTGTCACAGACTCATTGGGAACGCAGCTCTACCGCGGCAGGTCGTTGAAACGTGCCGAGGCTATGGCGGATTCTTTGTTGAAAATAAAAAAGTAGGTCCATGCTTGTCAAGACATACGGAGGCGCCCTGAATGGCGTCGATGCGCTGACAGTAACCATAGAGGTCAATGCCACGCGCGGCACTATGCTGACTATTGTGGGTCTTGCCGACACTGCCATCAAGGAGTCAGGCGAGCGCGTGCGGTCTGCCATTGTGCAGAGCGGCTATGAATTCCCGCACCGCAATGTTGTTGTCAACCTTGCGCCGGCTGATATCCGCAAGGAGGGGGCGGCATATGATCTTCCCATAGCAGTGGCTATGCTGGCTGCTGCCGAGACAGTGTCGGCGCCGGAACTTGACCGCTATTTCATAATGGGAGAACTGAGCCTGGACGGTACGGTGCTCCCGGTGCGCGGCGTGCTTCCTATGGCTATCACAGCGCGTGCTCAGGGCTTCAAAGGGATGATTGTCCCGGCTGCAAATGCCACGGAGGCTGCCGTGGTTGACAGCATCAATGTCTATGGCGTCAACAACCTGCGTGAGGTCCTTGAATTTCTTCAAGGCAGCCGGGTACTTGTCCCTACGGTTGTGGATACCCGTGCCGAGTTTGCCCGTGCTCTTGTGGCGGGGGGACCTGATTTTGCAGATGTTAAAGGTCAGGAGAATGTGAAACGCGCCTTTGAGGTGGCCTGCGCCGGAGGTCATAACATAATCCTTGTTGGTCCACCGGGATCCGGAAAGTCAATGATGGCCAAGCGACTGCCGTCAATAATGCCTCCGCTCACCCTGCGTGAGGCGCTTGAGACAACAAAGATTCATTCTGTGGCAGGCAAGCTGGGGCACAACGCCCGTCTGATGGCCACACGTCCTTTCAGAGCACCACATCACACAATATCTCCGGTAGCCATGGTTGGCGGAGGGAGCAATCCTATGCCGGGCGAGATTTCACTGGCTCATAACGGTATACTTTTCCTGGATGAATTTCCGGAGTTTCCCCGCGGTGTGCTTGAGGTGCTCAGACAGCCTTTGGAAGACAAGGTCATAAGTGTGTCACGTGCGCGCTATGCCGTTGATTATCCGGCATCGTTCATGCTTGTTGCATCCATGAATCCCTGTCCGTGCGGCTACTATACGCATCCCACCCGCCGTTGCACATGTCTGCCGGGGGCAGTGTCAAGGTATAAGAACCGCATATCCGGTCCTCTGCTTGACCGCATAGACATTCAGGTTGAGATACAGCCTGTGCCGTTTGACACGCTCTCGTCCGAGCCCGATGGTGAGCCATCATCGTGCATCCGTGAGCGCGTGATCGCGGCAAGGGCGGTGCAGACGGCGCGGTTCCGCGATGTTCCGGGAGTGCACTGCAACGCACAGATGGAGAGCGCCCAACTCAGGGAATACTGCCGGATAGATGATGCCTCGATGGCTATGTTGCGCACGGCCATTGAGCGATTTGATATGTCAGCGCGCGCCTACACGCGGATTTTGCGTGTGGCGCGCACCATAGCTGATCTTGACGGAAGCCGTGACATCGCGGGACGACATATCTCGGAGGCGATAGGCTATCGCAACCTCGACAGGTCTACGTGGGGGTCCCAACCGTCGCTGTAACTTATTATTCCTCCTTTTTGCCGGGCATATTTGCAAGATATGTGGACATGTCCTTGTCTCCGCGTCCCGAGACATTGACAACAACTATATCATCGGGACGGAATGTCATTTTTGCGAGTCCGGCAAGGGCATGTGAACTTTCCAGGGCTGGAATGATTCCTTCAAGACGTGTGAGCAGGAATGCGGCTTCAAGTGCTTCGGCATCAGTGGCTGCCAGAACATCCATGCGCCCTGTTTTGGCAAGATGTGACATGAGCGGCCCAACGCCGGGATAGTCAAGGCCGGCAGATATCGAGTAGGGTTCAAGGGGATTGCCCTCACTGTCTTTGATGGTAAGTGTGCGTGAACCATGCAGAACGTCATCGGTGCCCAGTGTCATTGTGGCCGCATGCTCTCCGCTTTGCAGGCCATGGCCGGCTGCCTCTACGGCTACAAGCCGTACGCCGGGTTCATTGATGAAGTGATAGAAAGCGCCACCGGCATTGCTTCCGCCACCAACGCAGGCAATAACGTAGTCCGGTAGCTCATGTCCGGTCAGTTCGGGAAGCTGACGGCGTATTTCCTCGCTTATTATACTCTGAAAGGTTGTCACCATCTCGGGGAAAGGATGGGGTCCCACAGCACTGCCGATAAGATAGAACGTGTCATCCGCATTCTGACACCATGCCATCAGGGCTTCATTGACGGCGTCTTTAAGTGTTGCGTTGCCGCTGTGCACGGGAACAACCTCGGCTCCGAGCATGCGCATGCGTTCCACATTGGGGCGTTGTCTCTCAACGTCTGTGGCTCCCATGTATACGGAACATTCCAGTCCTAACAGTGCCGCTGCGGTCGCTGTGGCCACGCCGTGCTGTCCGGCTCCGGTCTCGGCGATAACTCTTTTTTTGCCCATGCGTTTTGCAAGCAGCCCCAGAGCAAGAGCATTGTTGATTTTGTGCGCTCCGGTGTGGTTGAGATCTTCACGCTTCAGGTATATGTTGGTGCCATAGTGTTTGCTGAGGTTGCGGGCATGATAGAGAGCGGACGGACGACCTACATAGTCACGCAGAAGCCGGCGGTACTCGCCCATGAATTCCGGGTCTGCGATGGCTTCATAGAATGCATCGGCCAATGCTTTCATGTTTGGCTGGAGTTCCTGGGGGATAAATGCGCCGCCATAGCGTTTATCGTTTCCGTAAAAACCTTCGTCGTCAACGGGAAGTGTGTGGTTGAATTTGTTCATAATTATATGTTTTTTGTTGATGTTGCTGAGTGATAAAGAAAACGCCGGGCAGAGGGCTGTCCGGCGTCGGTCTAAGAATTGTTTTATCTTGGGAGCGTCCTCACGGGATTTCCACCCGGTTGGATTGGCTCTTGTTGTCAAACAATTGAAAGCGCAGATGTTCTGGCGTCGCCGGAGTAATCACGGAGTCGCCACCACCAATATTGATATGCGCTTTTATTTGTCATGATGCCACAAAAGTATATACTTTCTTGACAAAAAACAAGTGTTTTGCCTGAAAAGTTTGAAAAAATATTTTGTATCTTGATTCTTATGTGCTGTATTGTGCTGGTATTCTGTGCTTTACCGCCGTGCTTGTTTTTCAGGGCGCATAAGCGCTATTGCAGCTAAGACATAGCTGT
Organism: Bacteroidales bacterium; assembly: GCA_030536615.1. Lineage (GTDB taxonomy): Bacteria > Bacteroidota > Bacteroidia > Bacteroidales > Muribaculaceae > CAG-873. Next base: position 9,919 of record JAUNPQ010000053.1, read on the forward strand.
CTATGCCGAATCCGGTTATTGTGCCGCGGCATACGGGTGCGATGAGAGATGTGTGGCGTATCTGTTCGGAGCGTGCGTGCACGTTGCTGATATGCACCTCTACAACAGGAACGTCTATTGCGGCGATAGCGTCAGCTATGGCGAGCGAGGTGTGGGTGTAGGCCCCGGCGTTCAGGATAATGCCTGCCGTTTCGTGATCATCGGCAGCGGCATGTATGCGGTCAATGATGGTGCCTTCGTGATTGCTCTGGAAATAGTCAATGCTGTATTGCTCTGCCGGCACGGCCTGTCTGACGGTATGCAGCATTGTCTGGGTGTTGTCAGTGCCGTAGATATGCGGCTGCCGTTTGCCCAGAAGATTGAGGTTGGGACCGTCTATTATCAGTAATTTTTTCATGGTCTGTTCAGCGTTTTGTGACGTTCACGTGCTGTGTGGGCGGCAGTGTGGCGTTGCGTCTGTCAACGGCATCAACAACGGAATGTGCAAGATGTATGAATGCCTGTGCCGTCACGGTGTTCTCAGTGGCTATGGGGCGCCCGCTGTCATTGTGCTCGCCCACAGCGGCCACGAGGGGTATCTGTGCCAGAAGTTCTATGCCCATCTCCTGTGCCAGCCGCACGGCGCCCCCGTTCCCGAATATGTAGTAGCGTTCATCGGGATGTGCTGCGGGGGTAAACCACGCCATGTTCTCCACAATTCCGAGCACGGGGACGTTCACTTTGTCACCGGTGAACATTGCAATTCCTTTGCGGGCGTCTGCAAGCGCTATTTCCTGAGGTGTGCTCACTATCACGGCGCCGGTTATTCCCAGGGTCTGCACCAGTGTGAGATGGATGTCGGATGTTCCCGGCGGCATATCGATGATGAAATAGTCCAGTTCGCCCCAGTCGGCCTGCTCGATGAGCTGACGGAGGGCGTTTGAGGCCATTGATCCGCGCCACAGCACTGCACTGTTCTTGTCAACGAGGAATCCTATGGAGAGTATCTTGACGCCGTATTTCTCAAGGGGGATGATGAGGTCACGGCCGTCAATGTTGTGCATGAAGAGTTGTTGGTCCTCAACGCCGAACATCTTTGGAACTGACGGTCCGAATATGTCAGCGTCAAGCAATCCTACTTTGTAGCTTTCAGCTGCCAGAGCTACAGCGAGGTTGGCGGCAACGGTGCTTTTTCCCACACCGCCTTTTCCGGAAGCGACACCGATTATGTTGCGGACGCCCGGAAGAGGGGTGGGGGCGGCTGCCGGCGCGGGCTTGCGGGTCTTGACGTTTATGTTTCCGCGGATCTCGGCATCAGGCGATGCAAAGGTCAGGACGGCCTGTTCGGCAGCTTTGACCACTGATTTCATAAACGGATCTGTGGGCTTGTCAAATATGAGAGAGAAACTCACTTTGTTGCCGTCTATGCGGATATCGTCCTCGACCATGCCGCTTTCCACAATGTTTTTCCCGGTGCCGGGATAGCGTACGTTTTTTAGGGCGTCGAGGATAAGTGCGGGATAGAGTGTCATTGTTTTTTGTTTGTCTGTGGTGTTGTTCAGATATGTGTTTCAGGTGCGCAGTCCTTCTGACTCAAGTGTGCCGCGGGAGTATGAGCGGTATGTGTCGCGCTCAATGTCGCTGTCATCAATTTCAGTGATGGGATAGGGGGTGGATTTGAGCGCGAAAGACAGATATTTGATGGTCAGGCCGCGTGCAATCCACTGGCGTTCGTAGTGTGTCTTTATGTCCAGCACAGGCAGTAGTCCGTCCGGGCGGTTGTGCACATCGGGAATATCTGTCAGTAGGGAGATTGCTCCCGGATTGCTGTCGCAGAGGGCGCGTGTGTAGGTGTACAGGAACGGTGAGTCTGTCTTGAGGTTTATTGTGCCACCATCTTTGAGTATGTGGTTGTAAAGTTCCAGAAAGCGGGCACCGGTGAGGCGCTTGCGTTGTTTCTTCATCTGCGGGTCCGGAAAGGTTATCCATATTTCAGACACTTCGCCGGCAACAAAGAAATACTCAAGCAATTCAATGGATGTGCGCAGAAATGCCACATTGTGCAGACCCTCTCTGCGGGCTGCATCGGCGCCGGTCCACATGCGCGCTCCTTTGATGTCTATACCTATGAAGTTTTTGTCAGGATTGCGGCGCGCAAGTTCAACGGTATATTCCCCTTTTCCGCATCCCAGTTCTATGACAATAGGGTTGTCGTTGTGAAAGAATTCCTTGCCCCAGTATCCGCGCAGGTCAAAGCCTTTGCCCTGAAGTGCCGAGTATGGAAACTGAAAAACAAAGGGAATTGTCTCCATGTCGGCGAACTTGGCTAATTTATTTTTGCCCATGGTGACTTTTACCGTTTCAGTTTCAGGGATGTGCGTGTGCCGTTCCGGAGGGTGACAGTTACAATGAAATAGGGGTTGTTGAATTCCGAGGTGTCTATGCGCGCGTTGTCATCCTCAATGCTCCGGCTGAGCAGAAGGCGTCCGCTTATATCTGTCAGAGAAACATCGCTGATGTTCACAACTATAGCCTGTATGACAAGGGTGTTCCCCTCGAAACGGGCTTTCACTGTGGGACGTGGTGTGATGTCTGATTCTATGCTTTCTGTTCCGGTGACGGTGTTGATGTTGAATTCGCACCATTGCGATGCGTCGCGGTAGTCGTTGACGTTTGCGTCAGGAACAACAAGAAGGACGCCCGGCTGGTTGACGCCTTTCCATACATCCCGGCCCAACATGGGAACTTTAGGGAGTGTTCCTGCATCTATTTTGGTGAGACCGGTCATTCCTTCCATGGCTGCGTCACCGATGTAGTACACTGCTGAGGGCAGTGTAAGTTCTGTTATGGCCTTGTTGCCGAGAAGTGAATATTCAGATATATATCGCAGGCTTTCCGGCAGTTTGTCCAACCGGAGAGCCGGGGTGTTTTTGAAAAGATAGAGAGTCAGATCTTTCATTGAGTCCGGCAGGCGGACTTCAGTCAGTGCGGTGTCATCGAAGAATATGCCGGCACCCATTTCAGGATTTGTGTTTTCAAGATATGCACAGGTCAGAGCCTCGTTGGCTGAGAATGCAAAGTCATCTATTTTTTTGAGCGTGCCGCATGAGTTGAGGTCCAGTTCTTCGAGTCCGGATTTGTAGAACGCCGATTTGCCTATTGTTGTCAGTGTGGGGCCGAAGGTGAATTGGCTGAGGCTTGTGCATCCGTTGAAAGCATCGTCGCCCACGGCATTGATCTTGTCAGAACCGGTGACAGTTGCGAGTGCCGTGCAGTCCTTGAAGGTGCCCGCGGGAATGGCTGTGGCGGATGTGAACAGCACTTCTTTGAGGGCTGAGCCTGAAAAGACGTAGCGGCCTGTCTCAATGCCGGCAGGGTAATTTATGGTGGTCAGACCTGTGCATCCGCTGAAAGCGCCGTCATCAATGCTTGTGACATATGTCAGGTCCGGCAATTGCTTTATAGAGCTTGAGGCGAATGCCATCGCACCGATAGCTGTTTTTTCTGCCGGGAGTTTTATGGTCTCGAGATTTGTGCCGGCAAATGCACCCGGCGGAATCAGTGCGGCGGCATAGTCTTTGAGACCGTTTATGGATTTGTCGCCGGAGTATGCGCTTATCGTGGCCTTTGAGAGATCAAGATCTTTGAGCGCAGTGGCGCTGCGGCCAAGAAAATAGAGGTCGGCGGCGTTGATGGCTCCTGTGACTGTCAGCTGTGTCAGCGCAGCAGGGTCCTGGTTGTTCGCTGCCATGATCTTTTCAAGTGTTCCGGGTGCCGGGACGCTGACATCGGTGGCAGAAGCGGTGAGGACCGCGGACAGGCTCATTATGGCCGCAAGATATTTGATTTTTGTCGGTGTCATTGAGAATATGTGTTTGGGGGCATGGATATGCCTGATGGTCTTATTATAATGTAACGCGAAAAATACGCGGTTATTTTGTCAACGCTGCGGTTTTACGGCAATGTCTCCGCAAAAAGCTGCCACAGGGCGATGGCCGTCGATACGGCGACATTGAGAGAGTGCTTGGTGCCTGCTTGTGGAATTTCAATGTATGTATGGCATCTTTCAACTATGGCGGGATCTACTCCGGCCACTTCATTGCCTACAATCAGGGCCAGGCCGGTTCCGGGAGGCCGGTTGTAGCGGTTTAGCGCAACTGAGCCGTGTACCTGTTCCAGACATACGGGGATATTTCCTTCCTGACAAAGGGTGTCAAGCGCTGCTGCGGTGGTGGGAAAGTAGCGCCATGACACTGAGTTCTCTGCGCCGAGGGCTGTCTTGTGAATTTCCGGCGAGGGGGGTGTCGCGGAGATTCCGCAGAGAACCACTTCACGGACAGCGAATGCGTCAGCTGTCCTGAAAATGGAGCCTATGTTGTTGAGTGAGCGTATGTTGTCAAGGACAACGCTTACGGGAAGTTTTTCTTTTGCACGGAATGTCTCAATGTCGGGCCGTGCAAGGTCTGACATGCTTTTTTTAAGCGTGGGCCCTTTGTGTCCGGCTGTCCAGCCCGGGCAGAGGTATTGCATGGGCCCTGTCACGAAGCTGCGGGCCTGGGCACGTGGGTGAGGGATGGTGAGCTGCGGGGTGTCTATGGTGACACCGTCCATGTCTATGATGTCAATGTCAATATCGCGGTCGCGGTATGTCCCGTCGGTGTTGCGGTGTGGGCTGTCCGCGCTTATGATTTTCTCAATGTTCTGGAGCGTGCGCAGCATTGCGGTGGGCGCCGGCATTTCAGAGGCACTGTCAAAGTCAAGGGCCACGCCTATGTTCATGAACTGTTGCTCTGAGCGGTAACCCCATGCGGGACTTTCCACGAGGGGGGAGGTGCGCAGCACGGCGGCCGGCCATGCGTTGTGAATGTGGATTATCGCTTCATCCAGAAAACGCCGCCGGTCGCCGCGGTTGCTGCCTATGTTGAGGTATGCCGTAGGCACTGCTGTCTTGTTTAGTGGTCAGCGCATTCCGGTCAGAGTGATCTGTTTACCTCCACTTCTTCAAAGGCCTCAATCATATCGCCTACTTTAAGGTCGTTGTAGCCGGCTATTGACAGACCGCAGTCGTAGCCTTGTGTCACTTCCTTGACATCGTCCTTGAAGCGTTTCAGACTTCCGAGTTCTCCGGTGTAGCGGACAATACCGTCACGTATCAGGCGCACTCTGCATCCGCGTTTCATCTTGCCCTCGCGCACCATCGCGCCGGCAATTGTGCCCACTTTGGAGATGTGGTATGTCTCCATGACTTCTGCCGTACCGAGGATTTCTTCTTTGATCTCAGGAGCAAGCATACCGGCCATGGCGTCTTTGACCTCTTCGATGGCCTGATAGATGACAGAATAGAGGCGTATGTCAACACCGTCACGCTCTGCCGCGCGTCGGGCAGCCAGTGAGGGACGCACCTGGAAGCCGATGATGACGGCATCGGAGGCGGCGGCGAGTGTCACGTCGCTTTCCGAGATTTCTCCCACTGCTTTGTGGATGACGTTGACCTGAATCTCCTCTGTGCTGAGTTTGATGAGTGAGTCACTGAGGGCTTCTATTGAACCGTCCACGTCACCTTTCACAATGACGTTGAGTTCCTGGAAGTTGCCTATGGCGCGGCGGCGTGCAATATCATCGAGGGTGAGGATCTTGGTGGTGCGCAGGCCTTGCTCACGCTGCAACTGCTCGCGCTTGTTGGCTATTTCGCGGGCTTCCTGTTCGGAGTCAAGGACGTTGAATGTATCACCGGCGGTGGGTGCGCCGTTAAGACCCAGTATCAATGCCGGCGATGCGGGCCCTGCTTCCTTGATGCGCTGGTTGCGCTCATTGAACATGGCGCGTATTTTGCCGTAGTTGTTTCCGGCAAGGATTATGTCTCCAACGCGCAGGGTACCGTTCTGTACAAGCACGGTGGCCACGTAGCCGCGTCCTTTGTCGAGCGATGATTCTATGATTGAACCCACGGCGTTGCGCTGCGGATTTGCCTTGAGGTCAAGAAGTTCAGCCTCAAGGAGCACTTTCTCCATCAGCTCGGCCACTCCGGTGCCTTTCTTGGCTGAGATGTCCTGGCTCTGATATTTGCCGCCCCAGTCCTCAACCAGATAGTTCATGGCCGCAAGCTCTTCCTTGATTTTGTCAGGATTGGCATGGGGCTTGTCTATCTTGTTGATGGCGAATACTATGGGCACACCGGCGGCCGAGGCGTGGTTTATGGCCTCGACGGTCTGCGGCATGACGTTGTCATCGGCGGCAACGATGATGATACACAGGTCAGTCACTTTTGCACCGCGGGCACGCATGGCCGTGAATGCCTCGTGACCGGGGGTGTCAAGGAATGTTATGTGGCGGCCGTCCTCAAGGGCGACGCTGTAGGCACCGATGTGCTGTGTTATACCGCCAGCCTCGCCGGCAATGACGTTGGCTTTGCGGATATAGTCAAGCAGCGATGTTTTTCCGTGGTCAACATGTCCCATGACCGTGACAATGGGCGAGCGTGGCAGAAGGTCTTCCTCGCTGTCTTCTTCCTGATGTATGGCGTCGGCCACTTCGGCTGACACATATTCTGTCTTGAACCCGAATTCCTCAGCGACAATGTTTATTGTCTCTGCGTCCAGACGCTGGTTTATGGATACCATCACGCCGATGTTCATGCAGGTGGCGATGACGTTGTTGATGGGTACGTCCATCATCAGGGCCAGGTCATTGGCGGTCACGAACTCGGTGAGTTTCAGCACGCGGCTTTCGGCGCGTGCCTCTGCTGCCGCCTCCGCACGCGCTTCGGCGCTTGCCTCGCGTTTCTCCTTGCGCCATTTTGCACCTTTCTTGAGGCCTTTGTCTTTGGCTGTGAGGCGTGCAAGGGTTTCTTTTACCTGTTTTGAAACGTCCTCGTCATTGACTTCCTGATGCACGGGGCGTTTGGGGCGCTGGGCGTTTTTCTGTTTCTCGGGGCGCTGGTTTGCCGGACGTCCCGAGGGGTTCTGTGCGGCCTGTGCTCCGGCCTGTGCTATGTCAACGCGGTTGCCGCCAATGCGTTTGCGTTTCTTGCGGTCATTGCTTGCGGCGGCGCCTGCGGCACGTTCCTTGCGCCGGTCTTCTTTGGTTTTCTTTTTGGGTCGTGTTGACTGGTTGATGGCAGAAAGGTCTATCTTGCCCACGATGTTCAGTGTGGGACCTTTGGGGGTAACGGTCTCTATGAAGTTCTCATCGGCAGCCGGCACCGTTGTGGCCTCAGCCTGTACGTCAG